>JAGOPI010000010.1 GCA_017992075.1 Candidatus Babeliales bacterium | reverse complement strand
GGAGTGTAGCTATATCCATTTAGTGCTTCAATATCA
The DNA here is from genome assembly GCA_017992075.1 of Candidatus Babeliales bacterium. Lineage (GTDB taxonomy): Bacteria > Babelota > Babeliae > Babelales > Chromulinivoraceae > JACPFN01. The sequence goes on along the minus strand of JAGOPI010000010.1, from coordinate 29,560 downwards.
CCACCGGCTTTAAGAAATTTTCTTGCTTCTTCTAGGTCGTTAGTTGTGTGTAAAATATTTTCTAAGCAAATTTGTATGTTTGAAGCCATTATAGAACACGCAAAAAGTAAAAATTTGAAATTTAAGAATTGATTCATAAAAATCCCCTATATTATAGGAATCATTTTATAAATTTTATTACAATTGGGTGTAGGAAGTAAAGGGATTTTGTATATCTTTGAGCAATTTACTTAATTGATCAATATTTTGTGCCGTTGTATCAGTTGAGGCTTGGTTGGTAAAGTTTTTATTGTTGCTCATGAAATTTTAGATATATATTTTTCCAAAACATTTTTGCAGATCCTTGAGGTGGTAATTGCAGCAATGCTTCTTTTAAAAGAATGATTTTATCAGTAATTTTTATCATTGTATGTTTATGTTTTGGTGTAAGCATGTTTACATTTTTTAGTTGTGCATGAAATGATGCTATTAAACTGTCAACAATGTCTTTAGTTTCACGCTCTTTAATTTCGAAACTATCGATTAGTTTCATAAATTCTGCTGGTTTTTCAAATTTGTTTTTTAAAAATGGTTGCATGATTTCTTCATATTCAAAATTATTTGAATGTTGATCAAACTCTTTTAAAAAGCAACGAGATTGTAGTGTGGCTAAAATATTTTCATTGCGTGTAGCTAAAAATATAAAAATGTATCCAGGATATGGTTCTTCAATTGTTTTAAGTAATCGATTGTTGCAACTAGCTGTTAACTCTTCTGCTTTTGTAAAAATAATAAATCGTTGTTCGTGCTTATCAAGTTTAAAACGTACCGTTTCTAAAATTTCATCAATTTGATCAAGATTGTATGCACCATCAGGTTGCAACCAATGTGTCCAAGGATGTTCATGATTTTTAATTTGTGTGCAAATTGTACACGTTTGACAACCGCCAAATGAGCATAAAGTTTTCTGCAATTGAATAATAATTTGTTGTTCAATTGTTTGAGTACTTCCTATCCAAAGATGTGCATGATAATGTAAAAGATTGATTGATTGCATAATTTTTTTAAAAATAATGAAACGTTTATGGAGAATTATTTTTTTCCTGATATTGTATCATCAGTTTAACAAAAAAATGAAAAATAAACAGAAAGTTAACATTTTAGTAACTTCAGGGGTTTGAAACATGATTTTTTTTGTAATAATTTTTCTTTTTTTTTCAATTCCAAAAATAGCACAGGCAGCATTTTCTGCACAAATTGGTGCAGTGCCGTTATTAGATTTGGCACCAGCAACTATTTTACCAAATAAAGATTTACTTTGTTTTGAACCTATATTTACGGCGCTTGAAAATCATGTAAAATTTTTAATTGCAAATAGTTCAGATCATCGGTTATCTTCTGATTGTGATCGTGAAAAATATCATCGATTTTTAATGATACAGTTGTATGAAGCGATCATAAAAAATATAGAATCATTTTGTATTGATGAACAACAAAAAAATGATGTTATTGTTTATATGGCTTCATCTTTAATTGATATGACAAAAGAAGAATTTAGCGCATTTGTTCCTGTGGAAAAAATGTTTGATGAAGATGTGCAGCAAAATCCAAAATTATTAAGATTTGAAGAGTTTGAGATACGGTTAATATCTGATTTTAAGCAAAAATATGAACAATTGCGTGAGTTGCCAAAATTTATAAAACCTTCGATTTCAAGTGGGGAAACAGATTGTTTTTTGTTTAATTGTAGTTGTCCGCAAGAATGGCGTGAATACAAAAGAATATTTCAAGATGATCTTAAAAAAAGAAAAATTCCTTTTTTTGGAAATGTGTTTGATATTCTTGCTTGTCAAATTGATATAGTAATGATCACAGCTCCAGAGATTATTTTTTTTGCTAACGATCAGATTGATGTGAAAAAAATTGAAGAGATTAAAAATCAGCGTAATCGAGAAATATTGCAATACTTGTATCAGGCAGTAATAAAACATTGTACAAACGATTTGTGTCGAGAGTATTTAGAAGACAGTTTAAAAGAGATTCCTTGTCAACAATTGTCTCAATTAATAGTATTAAAAAATAAAATTTTTCCAGATCAAAAAAAAGATGAATTAGATGTTCATGCTCATCTTTTTCATGAGCGCGTAAAGTTAAATTTTGAAAAAAAATGTGAAAATTTAAAAAAATCACGAACCATGAGTAATGGATCAAAATTTGTTGCATTAGAGCCTGAATCTTTTGCAAGTAAAAAAGAGTTGCTAGCAACGTGTCAATTAGTTGGTCGAAAATGTAATTCATTCAAAATGAAATTTGATGAAGAATTTTGTAAAATTATAGCTGAAAAAGTATGTGGTTGTTTAGAAAGAATGTCAGATGATTTTTTTTATAGTTTTAAAGCGAGTGAATCAACAGTTGTTTTAAAAAAATCTGAAGTAAAGGTAAAAAAATTAGATTTTTACAAAAAAGTTCTTTTTGATTTTTATTGCATTTTACTTAATGATGTTCAAGAAAAATGGCTACATGATCAGAAAAATATGCATAATAAATTGAACGGCTTAAGTTTGGATGATTATCTTAAAGCTCAAACAGATGCGATTAAAAACATTGCAGAAAAAGAATTGGTAGAATCTTTGTTTTGTGCAAGCGCTGCGATAGTAGAGTTACCATTTATTGTTAAAATTAAAGAATTATCAGCAACTGCTTTTGAATCGAATCTTGTACAGATACTTGTACAGATAAAAGAAAGAAAAGATAAAGATCTTGAACTTGTAAAACGAGAAGAAAATGTAAAAATTGAGCAAGAAAAAATTAAACGAAATAGAGCACAACAAATAACTTTTTGCAGTGATGAATGCTTTGTAAGACAAAACATTCAAGAAGAAGAAAGCAATAGTTTTGAAAGACGATGGTTTTTACGACAAAATTTATTAAATAATTTTTTTGCTACAACTACTCAACAAATGGAAGCAGAATTTGCAAAAAGTAAAAGTGAAGTTGAAAAAATTGTAAAAAATTCAAATTTTGCATTATTTTTACAAAAATATCTTCGAAATAAAACATCAGAAGTTTTGGTGAAAGATCTGGTAAAAAGTCTTGAAGTAAGAGTTGTGTTTAAAAATAATCAAAAAAGGATCAATGCTTATCAAAAGATGATTAAAGCTAATCAAGAACATGCGGAATTATGTACAAATAGAAAAGAGATAAATTTACAAAAAGAAAAAGAGTTGCAAGCGCAATATAAAATGGTTTTTGATAGATCAGTTGCAGAGTGGCAATCAACGATGCGTGATTTAAAAGAAAATATGCAATTATTTGATCATGATTTTGAGAAATGGCAACAGGCGATTTTATTTATACAAAAAATTTTAAAACAAAAGCAAATAGATCAACAAAAAATATTTTGTGCAAATTCATTTGAAACATGGAAAATAGCTGTATCAAAATTATTAAAAGATCATTCGCATGACACCCAAGTTGTTTTTAATGAAGATATATCTGAAGTTCAAAAAAATATTAATGAAGCAAATGTAAGCAAATTGTTACAGCAAAATGATCATCAAAAGCGATCAACGTGGTGGTCAGTTTGGTCAACTCTTGTAATTCAACAAAAAAATAAACAAGCCGAGTTGGCGATTAATGATGAATTTTTAACTGATCAATATGAATCATTGTCGGCGGCACCATTATTTGTTGATGCTTTAGAATGCGAAGATCCTGAATGTTGTAGATTAGGATCGTTTGAGTGTGCAGATGGTTTTCATTTATATGGTCATGGTAATGGTTCGGCTCAAGATGAAGATGGAGGTTGGTATCGTTATAATCCAAGAACAAGATCTTGGGATGTTTGCGATGAACAAAATGTTAATGAAAAATTACTTCAATCTGAGAAATATACGTATTGGCAAGAAGGTGATTGTTCATTTTCTCAGGATGATCAAGGATGTAAATATGTTTGGTGTAAAAATTTACAAAAATGGAAATTGTTTACTGAGCATGAATCAAAACATGCGTCATTTGCGGTATCTATGACTTTGTCACAAGCTCAAAAAAATGGTTGGGCTCTTACAACAGAAAAAGAATTACAAGATATATATACATTGAATTTTAGAGCTGCAGAAATATACAAAAAACGTTTAAAAAAATAATGTATCAAGCGTAGTAAAAATAATAATTTTTTAGGAATTTTATGAAGTTTAATAAATATGTGTTGATTGGATTGTTTTTTTCAAAATTAATGTTGGGATCTGAAACAGAAGCGGATCAAAAAAAAGTTGTTCAAGGTGCTGGATTTTTTCATGAAGTGGGAGAAAAGTTTAATGCATGTATGCAACGGTTTGCTGAAAACGTTTCGAATATATTAACGATTCCGCTTGTTGCAGAAATAATGGAATTTTATAAAAAAAATTGTCAGTGTCCTGAAGATATTGAGCCAATATTGTTTCAACAGCTTATAGAAAATGAATTTAAACAACGAGTTATCGGTCAAGATTTAAACAATATTATGCAGTATCACGAAGAGGATCGGCAAGGTATCGTTTCAGATTTTGGCAAGCAATTGCAACATGCAGGGCAGACAAAAACAAAAGAATTGCAAAATGGCATATTAAGTCTTGTAATTCCATCGTTTTCTTTACCAAATTTATCAACGGATGATGTTTATCTTATAAACGGTATAAAAAAGGATCATCCAAAATTTCAGTTTGATGATCGTTTGTTATGTTTTGCTACATATATGTTTAATGCCTTTCCATTAAAAACAAGAAAAAATTTTTCAAATCACGAATTAAAAAAACGGGCTATAGCTCAAATTTACAATGAATTTGGTGGTTGTTTTGAACAAAAATTTTCATCTAAAAATGAAGTAGAAAAAAATGAAAACATGAATAGATTTTTGGATGTACTGCAATATTTATTCATTGCAAAAAAATTTCAAAATTTTTATACAGTGACTGTAACTAAACAGTATATTGATTTTAATGTAAATACAAAAGTTGTTGATGGAGTTTTATATGATATTGTTCGGTTGTATAGCAGCTTGAGCATGCAACCAAGATTAAAATCATGGCAAAAAAAGAGGCTTGAACAATTAGGTGCACTACATATATCACAAGAAATTAACGTGCAAGAACATTTTGATAATCAGGTCAAAATTTTGCAAAAAGAATATGAAGAATTTTATAAAGAGTTGAATGCTGATTATGTCAGTGGCATGAAGGTTTTAGAGTCTGAAAGATTACATTTTGAAATTCAAATGCAAGAGTATGAAGAATTTTTTGTAAAATTAAAAAAAACAAATATAGAATTTGATCAAAATCATAAAGAATTATTAGTTCTTGAACAAAAAAATTATAGTAAAATTTTAGAAAATTATGCAAAACAATATTTGCTTTCTGAAAAAAAAGTTCAAAAAAGAAAGTTAGAAAATGTTGGTGGTGTAGCGTATCAAATATTGGATGAGTGTAAGTGTTTGTTGCAAGATTATGAAAATCAAATGAAAAAGTGTGAGGAAGAATTTAGAGCAAAATTGGATGAATTTAGTAAAATTGAAGATGTTCGTGCAAGAAATGCATTAATATTTGAAATAATTCAAAAAAGAAAACACTCTCGTATAGAGTTAATGCAAAAGGATAATTTGTGGACTGAGAATCACGCAGCAGAGCTTGAAAATGTTGCAAAATTGCGTCAGTTAGAATTTGAAAAAATTGAACAAGATGAAAAAAATGAAAAAATTATTGTACAAAATAAAGAAAAAGTTCGACTTTTTTCTTTAAGTCTTATACAACGATATGGAAGACAATTGTTGCAAAAACAGCGCATTGCAAAACAAGAAATTGGTAAAATTAAAATAGATCAAAAGCTTGAACGTTTGCAAAAAAATCAGTTAGCGATTGATGCTGTAGAATTACGAATGCCTTGTATTCCTCGATTGTCAGAATTAAAAATGGCACGACCTTCACATCAGGCAGAAAGTCAGATGAATGCAGAACTTTTTACAGAAAATGTTAGAGTTCGTGTTCATAATCCATATGAATTATCAACTTCATTTTTTGCAGATGAATATAATTTATCAAGTGGACAAGAATCAAATAGTTTGAATGGTGTTGATCAGTTAGATTTTTTTAGTCAAGATTCATATGGTGCTTGGTATTATAAAGACTACCCAGTTGCTTGGAATGCACATGGTCAATGTTATTATGTTTGAAAATTGATGATTTTAAAAATGACAAAAGAGCTATTTTTATTGTTCTATAGTCGTAAATTAATAAAAAGTTGCACTTAGTTTTATATGATTTTGTATATAAAAATGTTTAGGGATTTTATGAATTTTTTAAAAAAATGTAAAATAGTATTACTATTAATCTTTTTTACTCCAAAAATAATACAAACGGCGCTTCCAGCAGAATTATCTTTAAATTTTCAAAAAGATCCAGAATGTCCTAAAAGCATGTTGCCTTGTAAATATGATGTGCAAAAGGAAAGTTCAAGATTAGGAGAACCTTTTAAAGAAGAGTTGTTTAATATTCTTGCAATGTTGATAGAGCAATGGAGTATGCAATCTGTATTAACTTCTACTGTAAGTGAAGAATCTATACCAAAATATACAAATATTTTTAGTCAGGACATTTTGAAAAAGTTGTATTCTGTTTTTAGTGCAACATATTTTAATTATAATGCAATAGATTATAAAAATATTTTTAAAGAAATTTTTTTTTCTGAATTAAAAGATTTAATTATAATTAAAAAATCAGCTTCTGAAATTGCAAAACCTGAAATTTTAGAAGCTGAGCTTCAACCATTTGTGGATCGAGTAACAAATATTGTTGAAAAGAAAACAGCACAATTGTCATTGTATGATCCTGTACCAGCAAAATTGTTTGCAAAGAAAAAGGAAATGAAAAGAATTATTAATTCTTGGGGAAGAACGCTTTTAAATCCAAAGGTTAATAAAACGTTTGATATGGCTTTATGTACGGCTTTAGCTGAAAAAATATGGGAATCTTTAGAAAAAACGTCAAATGAATATTATGTATTTATCAATTCTGCTGGTGAAAAAGTTTATTTAAAACAAGATGAAATAAATACAAAAAAATTAGAATTATTTGAGGACGCTTTAAAGTGTGTATGGATAGAGGTTGTTAAAGATATTGAAAAAGAATGTGGAGCAAATCTATTATCAAAGTATTTGAAACGTGAAGATTTTTTTGCAGCATACACTTTAGCAGTAAAACAAATTTCAGCAATTGAATTAATTTCTTCTTTTAAAAATGTCTGTTATGAAAAAGGAACTTTACCTTTGTTTGTTAAAATTAAAAACTTGTCGGCAACTGCTTTTGTTTTAAATCTTGAAGATATAAAAAGAAAAAAAGATGAAAATTTTCAAAAATTGCAAGAAAATGAGCAAAAACTGCAAGAAAAAGAAGAAAATGATCTAAGAATAACAATAGAAAGAGAAGCAGATAATAGTTTTAAAGACCAATGCTTTTTAGCAAAAAATGAAATAAAAAAAATAAAAGAACGAAATATTGCAGAGCAAAAATTTGAAAAATCTTCAAAAATTGCGTTATTGGTGCAAAAATTTTTTCAAAGTAAAGCTTCAGAGATTTTGGTTGATTCTAAAATAAAAATTCTTGAAGTAAAAGTTCAATTTGAAAAAAAGCAAAAAGAACAACAGCTTGTAATTGATGAAGAAATGGTTCGAAATAATGCCTTCAATGAAGAATTTGAAAAAATTAAAAAGGCTAATGGTGCGTATTATTTGTCGTTGTTAACAAGTCTGACAAGAAAGAAAGATTCTCTTAGGCAAGAAACTTATTGTAGTGGAAAAAAATCAAAAGAAAGTACGTTAGATAAACTATCTAAAAGAGAAACTACTCAAATGGATAGATCTGAGAATCAAAAACCTAAATTATTATTGAAAGCAAAAAAAGATTCAGCGGTGTCTGATACTGTTTCAAAGGTTCAAGGAATTGAATGTCACAAAAATGAACCATTGCCAGCACCATTACCTGATGTTTTAAAATTAGTAGATTCTGAAGAATGGTTTTTGTGTGCAGATGGTTTTCGTTTACGTGATTTTCACAATGGTTGGGCTCAAGATGAAGGTGGATATTGGTATTTTTACAATCCAGAAACAATTTCTTGGGATGCATGGTATGATCCAAGTGAATTAAGTAAATAATATTGATTTTTATGAATTTTTTTTAAAAAATCTAAAACATTATTTTTTATAATTTTATTTATTTCAAATGTTTCGTTTTTTTGATGAGTGTCATGCAATAAGTATGCGAACAAATCATCCATAAATATATTTGGTATGAAAATTTACAAAAATGGCAATTGTTAGCAGAGCGTGCATCATGTTTTGTGTGCTTTTACAGTTTCAATAACTTTGCCATCAGTTCCATCAGCTTTCGTTTATTATACTTAGCATTCATTTAATTCAGGTGAAAAATGATCGTAGGAATTGGTCGTAAATGAGTTATTTTATGGATTGAGGGCAATTAATTGATGATTGAAAACTCTTGATTTTTTGATATTGACTTTGCTACCTTATTTCTATTGGATTGATCATTAAAATAGGGGGTAGTTTATGAGCGATTGTCGACAATGTGGATTTATTAAACAAAGAAATCAAGATCAAAGCTGTCGTTATTGTCCAACATCTCGTGCTGTTAAAAAAATGAAAGATACTATGTCTCGAGTAAAAAATCGATTACAAGAGTTGTGGATACGTCGAAAAAAAAGTCGATAAGCTTTAATTTAATTGAAAAAAAAGACTTCTCTTTGTTAAGGTGTTTGCAAGTGTAAACATGATTTCAAAGGGGGATTTTTTATGAAAAATAAGTTAATTACGCCAAAATTCATTATTTCAATTGTTATCTTTTTTTTAATATGTTTTGTTGGTTGTGTGTTTGATATTCAAGCAAAACAAGTTCAACAATCTCAATTGCTTACGGCAGGGTACTCACCTGATGATTCATTTCGAATTAAATTAGTTGCTGTTGAAAATGAAACTGAAAATATGGAATTTCAAGTATTTTATGGTTTTGATGCACCAACTGCGTTTGTGTTTCCAAAAACAACTTTTAAGTATCAAGCAGAAAAAGAAATTGGACTGGCAGCTCGTAATATTTTAGCAATTAAAAGTGTGAAAGGTTCATATCTACCTGTTTTTATTCAAGATGGTGGTTTGGCAAGTGGTCAAGTTGAAGATGGTTATGAAGGGCCATTTGTAATTTCTATGTGGTTACAACAACCAAATATGTCTGAAGTTAATAAAACACATATTCGCTATTCTGTAAAAAAAGATAATATTGGAACGATTGGTGTACGTATTGGTCAAAAGGGTGACTATCGTTTAGTTGCTTATGACAATATTAAATTTATGGAATAAGTTGTTTGTATTTAATACTAAATCCCAGATTGAGTTTGGGATGATGGAAAGATTTTGACAGAACTTGCATTTCATGAATAGAATAAACAGGTAAGTTGTTTATTTTTTTGAAAGGTGAGTTTATGAAAAAATTGTTGTTAGCATTATTATCAGTTTCGTTTTTAGCTCGAGCAGAAGAAGAAATGGAATCAGTTGGAGAGCAAATGGCAGATGCAATGGAAGGCATGCAATCAATGGCAGATGAAGTTATTTCGCATTTGAGCTGGAAAGTAAAATTGATGTTATATTGGAATTCAATGTCTTTAGTACATAAAATGATTATAGTTGGTCTTGTTGTTGTTTTTGTTCTTTGGATTTTGTGCAAAATTATGCATCGTCGTAAAGATTCATGTTGCAAATAATAAGCTACGCTTGTCATTTTCGGCTTAAATGAAAATCTAATATATTATTAAAATTAAGGGGCTTGAAAAAGTCCCTTAAAATTTTTTTGTCATCATAAAAATGATTTTGATTTCAAATAATTAATAAAGAGTTATTCATTGTCTGGATCTCGGCTTGGTGGTCGAAATGACGATAAGAATGAATATTTCATAGTTTTATTAAAATTTATAAAAGATTTTGATCAAGTAAAAATTGAAAACAGATTTGACTCCAATTTTCCATTTGAGGCATTAATGCAATGCATTCATTCCGTGTTAAAAGAACGCCACTTTTATGTTCATCATTGATTGAAATTTTGTCAGAATCTGCATGAACTAAAAGAATTAATCCTAGATGTACTTGACCAACAGGATTTGAATCATCGTTTAAAATTCCGATTGTTTCAATTTTTTTTGATCCTTGATAGGTTACTTCTTCTTCAAATTCTCTATTTGCCCAATCAATAATGTTGTTGTTTGAAATATCTTCTTGACGAATGTGGCCACCAATACCTAAAGAAAATTTACTTGCAAGACGTTGTTCTGAAGCGCTACTTTTGCGTTGCATGACAAATAGTTTTTTTTCAAACATAAAAAGCATGTATGGAATGATTTGTTTGAATGTAACATTGGTTTCTGCATGCGCTCGAGGCATAAAACAACCTTGCGTTGTAATTGTAGGCATAAAAGTTGTAATTTCAGGGTTGATGCCTTGCCATACAGAACTGTTTGCAAATAATTTATTGCATTGAATAACTAAAATTTCTTCATCATAATTTTTTTGATGTACAGAATTAGACTGTTGTTGGGGGTTTTGCATGGGATATCCTGATAAAATGTCGTGAGAGTTCACGCACATTACTGCTCTTTTTTTTCCATCGCTTTTAAAAGACTGTCATACCTTAAAAAATAACAAGAAAAAAATCAATCATTTTCTCAAATTTTAAAGTTGATGTATACTAAAAATGTCTTGAAAAAACCTTCTAAAAACTGCAAAGGTCTGACATGTCATACGATTTTAAAAATGTTGAAAAAAAATGGCAGCAGCATTGGAGCACACATCCTTACGGAGTTGTTGATACAAAAAATAAGGGTAAAAAATATTATTGTCTTGATATGTTTCCATATCCATCAGGTTCAGGTCTTCATGTTGGTCACTGGCGTGGTTATGTTTTATCTGATGTTTACGCTCGCATGAAAGTGCTGCAAGGTTATAATGTTTTGCATCCAATGGGTTGGGATGCATTTGGATTACCTGCAGAAAATGCCGCAATTAAAGAAGGCTCTCATCCAAAATTTGCGACAGATCGAAATATTGCAACATTTAAAAAACAACTGCAACAAATTGGCGCAATTTATGATTGGACAAAAGAAGTTAATACAACTGATCCAAATTATTATAAATGGACGCAGTGGATTTTTTTACAAATGTTTAAACGTGGTCTTGCGTATGAATCGATGATGCCAATTAATTGGTGTCCTTCATGTTTGACGGGTCTTGCAAACGAAGAAGTTGTTAATGCTGGTTGCGAACGTTGTGGGTCAAAAGTTGAACCGCGCAAAGTTCGTCAGTGGGTTTTAAAAATAACCAATTATGCAGAATCATTACTGAATAATTTGGATAAGCTTGAATGGCCAGAAAAAGTTAAATTAATGCAAAAAAACTGGATTGGAAAAAGCACCGGATTATTGTTTACATCACCCATTAAAGATTTAAATTTTGACATTCAAACATTTTCTGCACATTTTGAAGCATGTTTTGCAGATACTTTTGTTGTAATTGCACCTGATCATGAACTTTTACCAAAACTTTTAGATGGTATTTCAAATCGCAATGAAATTGAACAGTTTTGTCAAAAAATTATTAAAAAACGTTTAGAAAAAAAATATACAGAAGGTGAAGTTGAGGGTGTTTTTACTGGTCGATACATTGTTGATCCTCTTGGCAATGGAGATCTCCCAATTTGGGTTGCAAACTATGCGTTGGCAGATTATGGAACAGGAATTGTAAAATGTTCTGCACATGATCCTCGTGATTTTGCATTTGCAAAAAAATATAATATTACCCTAAAGATAGGGATGTTGCCGGAAGACTCTGAATTTGCAAAACAAGTTAAAAATCAAAAAGTTTGTTTTGATGATATGGTACATGGAATTTTGACAACTCCTGCACCATTTGCAGGAAAAAAATGTGTAGATGTTCGTCAAGAATTCATTTCTTACATGATCAAAAATAAATTAGCTCAAGAAAAAATTTCATATCGGTTGCGTGATTGGGTGTTTTCTCGCCAACGTTACTGGGGAGAGCCGATTCCATTAATTCATTGTAAAAAATGTGGCGTTGTTCCAGTCCCTGAAAATCAGTTACCAGTCGTTTTGCCTGATGTAAAAAAATATGAACCAACGGGAACTGGCGAATCGCCACTTGCAGCAATTGACAGTTGGGTTAATACAACTTGTCCACAATGTAGTGGACCAGCAAAACGAGAAACAAATACGATGCCACAATGGGCAGGTTCATGTTGGTATTTTTTACGCTATCCAAATCCAGATTTAACAACAGCTCCATTTGATCCAGTAGATGTTTCATATTGGTTGCCTGTTGATTTGTACGTTGGTGGTGTCGAACATGCTATTTTGCATTTATTGTATTCTCGTTTTTATGTTCATTTTTTACATGATGCTGGATATTTACCATTTGATGAACCGTTTACTCATCTTTTTAATCAAGGCATGGTTTGTAAGCTTTCAAAAAATTCAGGTGCTGTTGAAAAGATGTCAAAATCTAAAGGCAATGTTGTCAATCCTGATGAAATTGTACAAATGTATGGCTCAGATGTTTTGCGCATGTATATGTTATTTATGGGGCCTCCTGAACTTGATTGCGAATGGCAAGATGCAGGAATTGAAGGAATCAAACGTTTTTCACAACGGTTGATAACTTTTTTAAGCAAACCAGAAATATTACTTGCATCAAATCAAAAGCAAGATATTGTCGTAACAAAACGTTTGCATAAATTGATTCAAGAAATTACAGAGCGTTTAGCAGTTTTTAAACCGAATACTGCTCTTTCTGCGTTTATGCAATGGACGAATGATGCCATGGCGGGCAACATGAAGTTAGATGCACAATCTTTTGAAACTGTTTTAATTTTGTATTCAATTTTTGCACCACACGGTGCATGTGAATTACTTCAAATAATTTTGAAAAAAGATTTAACGCAATGTGCTTGGCCAACATTTGATTCGGAAATGATTCAAGATGATCAGGTAGTGTATGCAATTCAGGTCAATGGAAAATTGCGTGGTACTCTGCCTGTTATGAAAAATGAAACCGGTGAAATGATTGAAAAATCTGCTCGTGAAATTGTTGCAAAATGGTTAGAAGGTCAAGTAGTCGTTAAAGTTATTTTTGTTCAAGATCGTATGATTAATTTTGTTGTAAAAGGTTTTTGATTATTATGAAAAAAATGATGTTGATGACTATTTTAGTTTTTTCAAGTTTAGTAACATTGGGCGCTGAAAGACGAAGACTGCAAAATCAACGAAAAGAAGAAACAAGTTGTGTAGAAAGTTGTTGTCGTTGTTGTACGCTTACAATAATTACTTGTGGAGTTTTGCATGGTATTCATCAGGGTGTTGATAAAATAGGAAGCTGGTTGTCTACACCAACAATGCGTGATCGAGCAGCACTTGAAGCTTATCTTAGAAATCAATGGTTGCGTAAACGTTCATCAAAAATGAATTAATTAATTTAAAAAAAACCCTGCCATGAAAAGCAGGGTTTTTTAATTAATTTTGAATTGAAGTGCCTTGAATATCACGTAAATTACGAGCTTGTTTTAAATATACTAGCTCTTGTTTGAGTAAGCTATAATCAGGATTATTTCGTTTCATTTTTTGCAAATCTGTTTCATGACGTTCAATGATTTTGTCAAGAATTGGATTGTTTGCAAGTGTTTCTTTTGATTCTGATAAAATTACTGAATTTGAATTTTTTGGCATAGGTGCAATTTCTGGATTTTTTCTTGGTTGGGGTTGTGATGTTTCAAAATTTGGCAAATGTTTTGCGGCAGTTTTTAAAGAAAAAATTTGTTTTTTTGATGCAGTAAGACTATTAATGGTATTTAAAATTTCATGATTTTTGTGTTGATATATACCTATAATTTGATCGCAATTATTTTTAAATTCGTTATCTATGTCATCTAATTTATTTAAGACTCGATGTAAATGTTGATGAATATTTTCTTGATCGATATCATTTAATTTTTGTAATCGAGCAATTTCTTGATGCGTTTTTTGGCGGTTTAAATCTTGTTCATGTTTAGCTATAAGTATATTGTTTAAGCAAAAAAATATAACGCTACAAATGATACTATTTTTTAAAATGTTCATGCGTTGTCCTATTTTAATTTTTTATTTAAAATTTTAATTTCATCATTACGAGATTTTATTTGATTTTCAAGTTTGACAACTGTTTTTAAAGTGTCATGTTGTGCATTGCCTTTAAAATTTTTCAATTTTTGGCGATAGTCGTTAGACGCTTTTTTTAGTTCATTTATTTGATGAACGTTATGATCGTTAAGCCATTTTTGCATTTGAGCTTTTTGCTCATGAATATCCATGTTGTAAAAATTTAAACCTTGTTTTGAAGTAAATATTTTGCCTTCAACAAGTCCTTGTGCATGACGATGAAAAATATTGCGAATTTCTTTATCTGTTTCATATTTTTCAACTTTTTGTTCATGCGTTAGTCTTGTCGGTTTATTTTCTAATTCTTTTGGATTGCTTAAGCCGATTTCTGTCGGATTAATAATGTTTTTGTAATCAATTTTTAATGGTTCGTGAGATGTAACAGCGTTTTTAAGTTTTTCAGTATAATCGTTTGGCTTTTGTTTTGTATGTATTGAAGTTACAAGCAAGCAGAATAGTAAGTTATACAGTATTATTTTTTGAACAATATTCATACATTCCTTTTAAAATTTTAAGGTAATAAAAATAACCGGCGATCTCGCCGGTTATGAATTTTTTATGATTTTTTTAAAAAATTTATTTTTTTCCAGATGTTGCTTTTATCAAGACCAAAAATTAAAAGATATAGGCCGACAATAACCATGATGATATTTAAAAATTCTTGTAAAAATCCTAATTTTCCTAAAGCACCAAAAAACAAAATAAAACCAGCGATAAGTGCTACAAAACCTTGTTGAACTGGTGACAATGAACGTAATAAAATATGAAACATACTCTCTCCTTAAAAAATTAAACAAAACCTATGATTGACCATAACAAAAAAAATAAAAGATGTTCAAGTTTTTGCTTTCCTTCATCCAAGACTATGATCTGGGATCCAGATAATTGATAAAGTTCTTTAACCGACGTACCCAGCAATAGGCCAGGAAATATCGAAATTGAAATGATGATCAAGCATCGGTTGGTGATGAACTAAAAATCGAACATTGATGATGCCAAGTTTTGCATCACGTAAAGTTTTAAGCATGCTTTCAAGAATCATCATTTTTGTAAAGCAACTTGCTTGTTTATTTAAAAAATTTTCTTGAAAACAGATGAATGCATCTTGGCCTGAAGAGGATAATATGACAGATTGTACGGTTATTTGTTTGTCGATAATATGTTCTTCTTCTAGCGTTGTTAACCAATGATTAAGAAGTTGTTTAATTGTTTGCACATGATCATTGCTAAAAATAATTTCTGTCGTTTCTTTTTTTAAGGTTTCGTCTTTAAAAATCCATAAAATTGCATCTTTTGGTTGAATAGCGTTTAAAGTTTTTGGTTGAGCAATATTGTTGCTTGGTAAATTAATAATTATCCAAGATTCTTGATATAAAAAGAAAAAAATGCCACAAAAAAGCAATGTAATGCTGATAAATATTAATTTTAAATTATTCATGTAGATTCATTTGATGTTTGAGTGACGCTTTCAATAAACTGTACAACAGGTTTTATGATATATTTCCAATCGCTTGTTGTATGCAATCCTGCTTCAAGATACAGTGATGGTGCTTGAATGCCTGTAAATGGTTTAAAAGGAATTCCAAATGTACCATGAGTAATAAAGTTTTTTTGTTGATTTTGTAAAATTTGTAAAAAATTAGATGCTAATTGTTTCGTGAGTTTTAAATTCAGTAGATAAACTTGATCAATATGAAAAAACTGTAAAGGATGAACTGTTTGCCAAAAATCTTGAGGATGATTACAGGTATAAAAAAGTGCAATATGTGATGGCATATCAGGTTCATGATAAAATCCGATACGAAGGTACAAATCAACTTGAAGTTTATTTGCAAATAATGCATTGTGCATTGGTTGAATAGTTTCTCCTGCAGCACGAGTAAGTATTACGCGAATGTTACTATATCGCTCTGTTATTATTTTTTTAATTTCTTGAGCGCATTGCAATGTCAATCCTCGCTCAAAACTGTCTTGAATTTCACGACCAGGATATTGACCATCGCCTGTCGGATCAATCATAATGGTGCATGGTGTTACGGCTTTTAGTGTTGTGTAAAAAAATAAAATTGATAAAAATTTTAGCGACATGATAATTGTTCAGTTAAAAATTGTGCCAAAAACGTAATTCGTTGTTCTTGTTTTGCATTTTTAATGCCCATAGCAATCGCTTTGGTTTGTCCAATAAAAACACAAAGTTTTTTTGCTCGTGTGATAGCAGTATAAATTAAATTTCGTTGAAGTAACATAAAATGTTGCATAAAAATAGGAATAATAACTGCATCATATTCACTACCTTGGCTTTTATGAATGGTGATAGCATAGGCTAAAACTAATTCGTTTATTTCATCAAATGCATAAGAAACTAAAAAGCCATCAAAATCAACGATGACTGTTTGTTCATCCATGTCGATATCGGTAATTGTACCAATATCGCCGTTAAAAATTTTTTTATCATAATTATTTCGAATTTGCATTACACGATCTTTGATTCGATAAGCAACACCCATCGACATTGTTTGGGGTCCTTGCGAATCAGGATTTAACAGTTGTTGTAGATCATGATTTAATTTTTGTGTCCCAGTTGCTCCTCGATTCATAGGGGTTAAAATGCTAACGTTGTTTGAATCAATATTGTGTGCAGAAATTGTTGTTTTTAATATTTTTGCAATAATGCCAAAAGCGTTTTCAACGTTTTCTTCTTTGATAAAATAAAAATCTTTTTTGCAATCAGGAATTGAACTGCTTATAAATTCACCTTGATTGATTTTGTGTGCATTTTGAATGATCATGCTATTTTGTGCTTGGCGGAAAATTTGTGTTAATTTTGTGCAAGAAATTTTTTGACTGTTAATTAAATCCTTGAGTACGTTGCCAGGACCAACGGATGGTAATTGATCAATATCGCCAATAAGAATAACATGAGTATGAAGCGATATTGCTTTGATAAGTGAATGTGCTAGAAAAATATCGATCATTGATGTTTCATCAACAATTAAAAAATCTGTTTTGAGTGCATTTTGTTCATTGTGAATAAATTTCATCGTAGCTGGATCAAATTCTAAAAGACGATGAATGGTTGTTGCGTGACGCTTTGTTCCTTCCATGAGTCGTTTTGCGGCGCGGCCGGTAGGTGCTGCAAGTTTGTACTCAAATTTATGTTGTTCTAAAAGTTTTATCAATGTTTTTATCAGCGTTGTTTTTCCAGTTCCAGGACCACCAGTAATAATAGATATTTTATGAGCAAAGCTTTCTAAGATTGCTGTTTGTTGATCTTCGTTGAGTTGTAAATCCATTTCTTTTTGCAACGTTTGATATAAAATTACATTTGTAATTTTATGTTGCACAGGAGTTGCAATCATTTGTAAAATTTTTTGTGCAATTCCTTTTTCACTGCCATACATTTGGGCTAGACCAACAAAATGTTGTTTCTCATGACTGATCAGTTTGATTTTGTCGTTTTGATATAAATTGATGAGAGCTTTTTTCATTTCAGATTGGTGCAGCGTTGGATCGATTTCGAGAAGTTGGAATGTTTTTTCTTTTAATTCATCAACTTTTTGATAAACGTGTCCATGATTTGATTCTTGTTTGAGCATAAACAAAATTCCAGCTTGCACACGTTGCACAGAGCCGGTTGCAAAGCCCATGTTTTGTGCAATTTTGTCAGCAATTTTAAATCCAATACCCCAAACGTCGTCAGTTAATCGATAAGGATCTTGAGAAAGTTTTGCAATTGCATCATGACCGTATCGTTTATAAATTTTAGTTGCATAGGTTGCAGAAGCTCCTTTTTCTTGAAGAAATACCATAATTTTTGCAATATATTTTTGATCGATCCATGACTGTTTGATTCGATCAACTCGCTTTTGACCAAGACCTGGAACTAAAAGTAGATCGTCAGGATTTTCATCGATAATAGAAAGTGTTTGTTCGCCAAATTTTTGCACAATTTTTTCAGCGTAGACTTTTCCAATGCCTTTAATAAATCCTGAACCTAAATATTTTTGGATACCCAAAATTGAAGTTGGTAGTGCTGTGGTAAAGCTTGTTGCTTGAAACTGTTTGCCAAATTTTGCATGAAAGCCCCAGCTTCCTTGTAAATGAATTTCCTGGCCAGCTTGAATGTTGGCAAAGGCTCCAGTAACTGTTGTTGGTTCTAATTTTTTGCTGTGTACAATAAAAATTGAAAATCCTGTTTCTTTGTTAGAGAACAGGATTCGGTCAATGATTCCAGATATTTGATCAGTGTTCATTTATTTATTTTGTAATTTTTTCAAATTTGCTAAAGCGTGAGTACAGCTTGATCCAAAGTCTCCTAAAAAATCAATTAATTCAGCGCAGAACTTGCAAAGATTGAAAAATGTGTTGATATCTCGTTTGAAAATAATTTTTTCAGGCTCATTTGTTTTTAATTGTGCCCAATGAAGTATGTATGCATTTTTATTATTGCGCAAAGCGCAAGATTCTTCAATCAATTCGATCATAAGTTCTTTTGATTCTCGGGCATTAATTAAGAAATGTTCAACAATGCTTAAAAAGTCAGATTGAACTTGCAACATTAAAATAAGCATAGCTTCTTTTTGATGAGTTGATAATGTTTTATTTTCTTGAGTTAGCAATGTTTCAATTGCTTGAAGATCATTGATTGAGCATGATTTGTTCATGAAGTGGTACAACAATGGCTCTTTGTATTCAGATCCAAGATTTTGACTTTTCAAAAACGCAATTGCTTTGTCTGCAGATGCTTTGATGTTTCCGTTTAAAAATTCACTGTTGATGATGACACAGTCAGAGTATTCACCAGGGTAGGCAGCAATAAGTTGTTTTGTTGTTTTATTAATTTGTGGGCATGATGATGATTTTGTTTCATCATGAGATGTGATAACAAGTTGAATAGGAAGTTTATTATTTTGCGCAACTTGAAAATCTTTAACATCGTGTGCAGGAATTGCTAAGTGTGCATTGGTAATACGATTGTCATATCCTTCAAGGCAGTAATCACCAACAAAAATTGGTAAAAATTCTTTGGTTATTGGATGTTGGGCAAAAGTTCCTGTTGATATAATAGTAAAATCAGGATGTTCATAACGATCAAGAAGATTGCGTTTTTGAGTTTGAGTTACAAAATTTGTAGCATTGTCATAATGAGCATCATCAATCATAGAAAATAGATCTGGATGATCTACCGAAATGACTACAAATGTTGCACCGAATAATGCTTCTGGCCGTTTGGTAATAATATTGAGTTCGTAAGAAAGTTTATTTTTTGCCTGATTAAATAAAGTTAATGAACATGCAGCGCCACGCCACATAAATTTTCCAATGATCAGTTCTTTAATTTTTTGTCGAACTTGTAAAATATCAATAATTGCTCGATCAAACATTCCTGCGCCATCAGCAGCTTTAAGTAAAGAGTTGGTGAGTTGCAATGGTTGTATTTGCCCTGTTGCAAAAAATAATACATAGGAAAAAAATATTTTATTTTTCATAATTTTATAGTCCTAATTTTAGGTTAGAATTTTCTATCAAATGTGAAACCAATGGTGAAGTCGTTACCGATGTTGTTATTGAAAACAGTTGCATCAGCCCAAATTGTGAATGAAAGATCATATGTTGGAGCATGAATATCATGATGAGCTTTACCAAATAATTTTACTTGATAAGCATCTTGTGACATTGAACGATTAATGTCAAAATCTTCGATACTTGTGCCTTTTGGAATTGAAATGACGCTGAAATTTTCTGCTAATTGAATCCAAGCGCTGTATCCAGCGGTAAAGTCCCAATTTTTGTGCGATGTTTGAATATTTGATGCTGATGTAAAAACAAATCCTGGAGATACACGTGTCGTAAATACTCGTGGAAATAAAAGATCTGTTAAGCGAGCTTCAAGAAATAACAATTTCAATTCTGCTTCTGCATCAGTTCCGTTTGGAAGTGCATCATATTCTTCAGAGAACGTGCCTTTATCTTTTACATCAAAAAAACGTTTTTGTTCGTAAGGGAATATAAATTCAATGGTATACAATCCGTTAAATTCTAAATTTTCTTTAATCTTCCAGTATGGTGATAATTTTACACCGAGCATAAGTGTTTGATAATATCCGAGTGGGCATTGTAAAAGATCAGAGGATAAGTGATCAATTGCTTGGAAAAAATAACTGTTTAAAATTTCACCAAGTTGAGGATTTTTAACCGGAGCAAATGGAATCCCTTTAATTAAATTACATAAATCAAGAAGTGGTGATTGATCAGTTGGATTAAAATATGTTCCATAAAGTCCACGTGCCCATTGCCAGTCTGTTGGTACAAATGCAAAAATTCCAGCATCAAGATGTTTGTGTGTTGTTTTATGTGTGTAAACACGAGTTGAAAGACTAAGTTCAGCATCACCAAAACCAACAGCATCAAAAATTAGATGTTGTTTTGCAAAATCATTTTCATTAAAATTTGATCCTGGTCCTGTAAAGGCAATAAATTGTCGCTGAAATGCAGCTTTTTCAAGTTTTGTAAAATTTAAATTTTTTATCATGTACAAAACAGGTAGTTTGAATTCAAAATAAGTAAATTTATCAATTTTATAATAATAGTGTGTTAAAAATCCAAGACGACGCTCTTCAAGTCGTGCATTTGCAAGATCGTTTAATAAAACGGGATAGTTTAATCCTCGAAGCGGCGCAAGGTCATCAGGCAAAGCTGGAGACCGAAAAGCACCATCAAGTAAACTAATAAAATTTCGATCTTCAATGTTTAAATACGAACCGATACGAGTTCCATCAATTTGGCCCACTGATTGGGTGTAATTTTTTTTGTTTGTTTGGTTGTAAAATAAATGAAATGTTAATTGACTTTTGCTGTCCATATCTTGATATGAACAGAGTTGAAATTCTGGATAATTTAAAATGTTTCTGGTGCGAGGTAGTGATGTTTTGATGTAAAATTGATTGTTTAAGGCTTGTGGAATTTTTGCTGCAGTGAGTAAAGTATTCCATTGTGCAGCTTCGCCAGGTTCACAACTTCGTATTGTGTGCAATTCTTCTTCTGAAAAGCTTTCAAGTAAATTATCGAATTCGTCATTTTCGAAACTATTTAACTGTATTTGATGTGAACCAAAAAGTGCGGCACATAAAAAACTTGTTTTAATAATTTGTGAAATTTGTTTATGTAATTTTCTTACAATCATATTCACCATTTTGCTTAAGTACAACACATTCATTTTCAATTTTTACTTTACTATATTTTTTGTTTGAAAGCAAAATCGTTGCCGATTGGGTAGAGCCGTAGTATGCTTGCGGCGATAGTTTTTATACAAAATAGTGAGGAGAAAATATGCAGCAAAAACGTCATGGTATTCCTATGATTATGATTGAAGGAAATGTTGGAGTTGGAAAATCAACTTTTTTAAATTATTTGAATCAACATTTAGATATTGATGTTATTTTTGAACCGAATCAATTGTGGCAAAATGTTGATGGATATAATCTTTTGGAACAATTTTTTTTAGATCAAAAACGTTGGGCCTATACTTGTCAATCATATATTTTATGTACTCGAATTGATCAAATTGTAGCTGAACTTTGCGATTCTAAAAAACAGTATTGTTTTATTGAACGATCAATGTATTCTGGTCGTTATTGTTTTGCAAAAGTTGCACAAGAAATAGAATTAATGAATGGTTTAGAATGGCGTTTATATCAAAAATTATGGGATCGTGAAATTGTGCGCATTAAACATGTGCCTGCAGGATTTATTTATTTACGAACTTCTGCTGAAAACTGTTTACAGCGAATTAAACAAAGAGGGCGTTTTGAAGAAGAACCTATTACGCTTGATTATTTAAAACGCATTGAAGAAAAATATGAAAATTGGTTTATGAAAAAACAAGGTGTGGACGAAAAAATTGCAAATTTGCCCGTGTTGGTTTTAGATTTTACACAAGATTTAACAAAAAACAGTCTAATGCAAGAACAATATTTAGATATCATTAAAAATTTTTTAGCAAAATTGAAATAAGTATTATCAAAAGGACTTTTATGAACAAGAAAATGAGTATGTTTTTGATTATAGCGTTATTTTTTAAAGTACAAGCAAAAGCTCCCGTTCTTTTTATTGAGGGAAATATTGGAGCTGGAAAATCAACCTTTATAAAAATGCTTAAAAAATATTTACCAAATGTTGTACTGACACTTGAACCTTGTGATGAGTGGCAAAATGTTCAAGGGCATAATCTTTTACATGAGTTTTATAAAGATCCTGTGCGTTGGGGTCTATTATTTCAAATTTATGCAAGTATGACTCGTATTCGCAAACAGCAAAATGATGGTGAGTTTGCACAGCAAATTCAAATTATGGAACGATCTTGGTTTTCAGATCGTTATTGTTTTGCTCAAATGCTGCATCAATCTGGAAAAATTGATGATCTAGGTTGGTCAGTATATGGACAAATGTGGGATTGGTATTTGCGAAATACCGATATGCCACTGGGATTTATTTATTTGAAAGTGTCGCCAGAATTATGTTTGCAACGTTTGAAACAACGCAATAGATCTGAAGAATCAGGGGTTCCATTGCAGTATTTGCAGCAATTGCATGAATGTCATGAGCGACTTTTGATTGAAAAAAAGATAGATGAAAAGTTTGTAAATTTTTCAGTTTTGGTTTTAGATGGATCCTTAAATTTTAAAGATGATATCGCTGTACAAACAGATTTTGTACGACAAATTCTTGATTTTTTAAAGATTCATGGGAATATTGATCTTATCATAGGAAATGATTTAGGATAATTCAAAATTGATCAAAATTGAAAAAACTAAGGGATAAAAAACATGGATGCAAATATTAATGCATATGCACAAGCTGCAGTGTTTGTGGGTGCTGCCATAGCGATGGGCATTGGAACCATCGGACCGTCCATAGCGCAAGGAATGATTGGTGCTAAAGCTTGCGAGAATGCGGGAAAATATCCTGAATCGTATTCAAAAATTCGTACAACGATGATTATATCAATGGGTCTTGTGGAATCATGTGCGATTTACGTTTTGATTATTGCATTACTTATTATTTATAAATAGTTCAAATTCGTTAAATTGAGATAAAGCATGAATTTGCCAGATGTTACGTTGCTCTTGCAAATAATAAATTTTACGATTGCGTATGTTATGATGCGTAAATTGATTTTTGCTCCTGCTTTAAAAATTCTTGAAAAACAGGATTTTTATAAAAAATCTCTACAAAAAAATATTGAAATAGCAAAATCAAAAGAGCAAAATGTTATGTTACAACAAAAAACATCTTGGCAACAAGCAAAACAATCTTTGTATCAATTGATTCCAAAATTATCACAAATTAGTGTTATCAATGTATCAGTATCTGAATCTGTATCAAAAAAATCAGTTCCGTTATCTTTGAATGAAAAAAAAGTTTTAGTTGAAAAATTGTGCGATCAACTTTCGGATGTGAAATTATGATCATATCTGTTGATAATTTTTTCAATGTTTTAAATTTAATAGCACATATTGGAATAGTGATATTTTTGCTGAAACGTTTTGTGATTGGAAATCTTGCAAAATTAATTGTTCTTGAAAAACAAGATCTTGTTTATTTTAAAAAACAAGAACAAGAATATTTACAAAAATGTAAAATGATTGAAGAACAAATAGCTCAAAATCAAAAAACTTTTGAGACTTTGCAGCAAAAATTTAAAATTTGGAATCAACAAGCAGATCAGTTTACTTTGCAAGAAAAAGCAGTATGTCTACAGCGACAAAAAAATATTGAAATGAGCACATTGAAGAAAATAAAGTATTTACAACATCGTAAATTTATAGACATTGAAGTGCCGCATATATTGCAAAATGTGCATAAAGCGTTACAACAAAAATTTGAGCAAGATCAAAGTTTTGGTAAAAAATATCAAACTAAAGTGCTACAAGCGCTCGAAAAGTTGTCATGATATGAGATATTCACAATCATCAATTGCAAAACAGTATGCAAAAGCTTATATGGCAGAATATGGATCATTGTTACAGCCTTTAGATATTAAATCAGTACAATCAATCATTCGTTTTTTTCGTCGACATCATAATTTTATGTCACTGATTAATTTATTAGTTGAATCAAATAAAACTGAAAATGTTGTACTTGATGAACTATTTGAACAATTTGCATTACCGCAAAATTTAAAAAAATTGATTGATGTTTTAATTGTGCATAAACGATTAATACTTTTTGCACAGGTTTTGCAAGATATTTGCTGTCTGTATTTTCAGATTAATAATATTTTGGAGCTTACGATTATGACGGCAATGCCACTTGAAAATCATGAACTTGAAAAATTTGAAAATTTTTTTAAAAAACTTTCTGGTAAAACTACTTTGAGCAATGTTGTACATGATTCCTCTTTGATTGCAGGTGTTCGCATGCAATCAGATTTGTTTTTGTGGGAATATTCAATTGCTGCTCGATTGCGTAGTTTGCATCAAAAAATGCTGATTGAAGGATAAAATGAATACTCGAGATATAGAATTAGTTTCTTTGTTGCAAAAAGAGTTGCAAGATAAGCCAGCAAAACAGTTAGATCAAATTGGAATTGTGGTGCAGGTGGGTGATGGAATTTGTAAAATTTATGGTTTAACTGATGCTGTTTATGGTGAACTTGTTGTCTTTGAAGGTGGCAATAAGGGAATTATTTTAAATATGAGTGAAGATTTTGTTTCTATTTTCATTTTATCACAATCGGTTTCGGTAACTGAAGGAGAAGTTGTTAAGCGAACTGGTGAAGCATTAAAAATTCCAGTTGGAGCATCAATGCTTGGTCGTGTGATTAATGCGCTTGGTGAACCAATTGATGGTCTTGGAGATATTTCAACATCAGAATTTCGATTTGTTGAGCAAGATTGTCCAAGTATTATTGATCGAACGCCTATTTCGCAACCACTCCAAACAGGAATTTTGGCAATTGATGCGTTAGTTCCTATTGGAAAAGGGCAACGTGAGTTAATTGTTGGAAATCGTAATACTGGAAAAACAGCTCTAGCTGTTGATATTATTTTAAATCAAAAAGATAAAGATGTAATTTGTATCTATGTTTCTATTGGTCAACGTCAAGGAAATTTAGCGCGATTAGTGAGCAAGCTTGAAGAGTATGGTGCACTTGAGTACACCGTTGTCATGAGTGCAGATTCAAGTGAAGCTGTTTTAAATCAGTATCTTGCTCCGTATGCAGGTACAGCACTTGCAGAATATTTTATGTATCAAGGTAAGGATGTTTTAATTGTGTATGACGATTTAACAAATCATGCTGTTGCTTATCGTGAAATGTCACTTTTAATGCGACGAGCACCGGGACGTGAAGCGTATCCTGGAGACGTGTTTTATTTACACTCAAGATTGTTGGAGCGTTCTGCTTGTTTAAAACAGGGTGGTTCAATTACTTGTCTTCCTATTATTCAAATTCAAGAAGATGATGTGACTGCTTATATTCCGACAAACTTAATTTCAATTACTGATGGTCAGCTCGTGCTTGATGCACAATTGTTTAAACAAGGAATTCGTCCTGCAGTTAGCGTTGAAACTTCAGTATCTCGTGTTGGTGGTGCTGCACAAACAGCAGCTGTAAAAAAAATGTCAAAATCACTTCGATTGGAACTTGCACAATACAATGAATTGTTAAGTTTTGCACAATTTGGAACTGAACTTGACGAAATTTCACAACGTCACTTAAATCGTGGTGCTGTTGCCGTAGAAATTTTAAAACAGGATCAATATTTGCATTATTCATTTATTGATGAAGCAATTATTTTATTTATGTTGCGTCAAAATATACTTGATGCAATTGCACTTAAAGAGATGGCAATGTTTATTTCAAAATGCACAAGTTATGTTAAATCCGTGTATCCTTTGGTGTACGAAGAGATTGAAAAAACAAAAGATATTTCAGATTCTGTGGCTGAAAAATTAAAAAATGCAACATCAGAATTTGCACAATTATTTAAAACGCAGCCGTAATTTTTTTTCATTTCTGTAAAGGTAGGAATCTATCGCAATAATTATCAATGAAGGCAAGGATTCCTGGCTAAATTGATGATGAAGAAAAAAATATGTTGTATTTATAGTTTATTAAGATATTTGTTGATGCGTTTTAAATGAAAATCGGCATTGTTTAAAGAATTGTTGGTTTCCTGCCATTGATCATTTAAAACATTTAAACCGATGTTTTGTTGTTTTTGTTGATTTTGTATGTTTTTAATTTTTTCTAAAATTGTTTTTTCGCGTTCCTTTAGTTCTTGCAGTTGATCATAAGCATTCAGTTCATCTTTCCACGTGGTGATTTGGGCTTTGAGTTCTTGCAGTTTTTCATTGTCAGGATGAATTCCAAATGTTTTAAATTTAAAATCGTTGAGACGTTCTTGTTCAATTTTTTGTACTTCAGTTTGATGTTTTATAATTTCTGTTGCAATGTAATCGATATGTGTAGGAGTTAGTGTTTTTTGTGTATATTGTTTAAAAATTTCTTTTTTCTGATCATGCACATCTAAAAGTCTATCTTTTTGGTAGGCTTCTTGTTTTTTTAAAGCGGTTATTTTTTTGTTGATCTGTTTTTGTTCATCTTCAATGATTGTTTGTTTTTCTAACAACGATTTTTTCCAGGCATCATAATCAAAATTATTTTTAGGACTGAGTGGATTATTTTCAAGTTTTGATCCTTCATCTTTTGTTTCAAAATATCTTTCAGCAGGAGAGGGTAAAGTTTTATCGACATTGCTTGCGTTGTCTTTTTCAGATAATGCTGCTTTTCGTGCCTTTACGATTTTTTCGATCTGTTTTTTTTGTAAATTTCTTTTTAAATCTTGCAGATCTTTAATAAGGGTTCCGCTTTTGTCACCATTAAACCATAATTTACTTGATCGATTTTTTTCATGTGCAATTTCTTGATTTAAGCGATCAACGTCTGCTTTGGTTGAAAATTCGTGCGCATCAGGAGAGACTAATAGCCGTTGTGTTTCTGCAGAAAGGGTGTTTACGTTTTTAAGATATTTTGCACGTCGAGCATCAGCAAAAAATTTAGATTGATAATTTTTTTCTGCTTTTTGACGTAAGGCTTTTTGAATTCGGGCATTTTCTGATTTTTCAGGATCTAGGGTTGGCTTTAGATTTGCAAACTCTGGAAGCTCCATTTCTGTGGTTAAAAAGATAGGCATTGTTAAAAATATTAGTAAAATGATCTGTCTTTTCATAATATTCCCATATTTTTGGTTTTTATTAAAAATACGGGTTGTAGAGTTATTGTGTAAATAGCTTGCTATGTTATACTAATTTTGTATATGTTCAGATACTCTTTTATGATAGGTGCCCGTAGCTCAGTTGGATAGAGCAACGGATTTCTAATCCGTAGGTCATTGGTTCGAATCCAATCGGGCACACCAGTCTTCGTTACTTCATAACTTCGTCTGGCTATGCCATTACAGAATGCTTTGAATCCAATAAAATATTGAAGTACTGAGTAGAAGACTGTTCGAAGTAGCCGTAGGCGAAAACGGACTTAATTAAAACTCAATACTCTGAGAAATCTATATTTATGTTTTATGTTTATTTAATCATACTATTTTTTAATTTTAAATTTTGCTTACAAAATCTGAGTGAATGTAAAATAACCATAAATTAAAAATTGTATTGATTCTTTAATGTATTAAATGTTATTTTTTAAAAAATTTCTATTATTTGAGGAGTAACATGAAGAAGATTTTAATATTTTTATTATTAAGTTTAGATGTTTGTATTCATGCGCATTTATTAGTTGTACAAAAAAATAAAGATGGTTTTTTTGAGCCAATAAGTGATGAAAATATTACAAAACATAATGATGCTATATTGAATGTTTTAGTACGTTATACCTGGCCATCATGTATAACATCTGATTTGTCTGATGATGAAAAAGGCAAACTGTTAGTTTCCAAGCAAGGAGCAGAACAAAATTTTGTTAGAGAAAAATTGAAAAACATACATGCGCAGTTAGATGTTATATTCGTGCCCACAACTCTTTACGAACTTTTTTATATCAATGCTTATTTACATAAAATGAAACAAAAATGCGAAAAAGAATCATTGGGTGAAGAAATATCATATTTAACAGATCCTGAATATATAGATGATGAAGTTTCAAATAGTCTAGAAGAAATAGAAGATATTTTAAATGAAGATGAATCTTCTGTTAAACAAGACGTCAGACAAGATGGAAATAAATTATCTCCTGCTGCATATCTTAAAGAAGAAATTAATGAATTGTCGCAAATTTGTAACAGAAAATTATTCGATAACAAAGATAGTTTTGGATACCCAAATGTATTAACAGTTCATCAAAAATTTGTTTCTAAATTTTTTAATAAAAGTCTTAACGTTGCAGCTGATGTAGACAAAATTATATATGAAAAACGTAACCATATAATAGATTATCTGATCAAAGATTTAATAAAAATACAAAAAGACGTATCAAGTAATGAAAAAATTCCAAAAAATTATCCAATTTTTTATGATTGGATTACGAATGCCGAAGAAGATTCTGGTTATAATGAATTATTGCCTTCATATTCTGAAAGATATGGACTAATTCAAATTATAAAACTTCTTGAACAAAATAAAAAAAATCAGATTCTTCAAAAAACAATAGATATAGAATATGAAGCAACAAAGAGTAATAAAGGATTATTGTTTAGGGGTTCTAATGTAATTCAAGCAAAAGGATTAAATGGATCTGTGCCAATTATAGGAACTACTCAACAGATGGGTGCTACCTTAGAAAATCAGGGATTATTTTCAATGTCGTTCGGGATATCTTTATTTGCAGGTGCGTTTTTTTATATAGATGCTATGGCGTATGCATATTTAACAGAGCTTGGTGGATATGCTCTTTTTATAGATAAATTTCAATATGTTGATAATTATAATTCAAATCTTTTTTTAATACCTGGATTGACGGTAGAAATGGCTCTTTTTGGTCTTGGTTTATGGTTCCATCCTCGCAGTAAACCTGTAAGATTAGACAAATCAAAACACGATGCTCCAATCATTGGCATTGTTACTGGTCAAGAATATACAGAGGTAATTAAAGATCCTTATGGAATTTTTTTAGTTACGCGAGATCCTTATTTTCAAGCATATTTATTTTCAAAATATTTATAGCAAATCTTAGTTGGCTCTAAAATTGTTTTTTTGATAAGCTATGTTCCATCTGAAAACAATTAAAAAGGACTTTAGATGGCAACAATTTATGGCTTAGATTTACGACAAAGAGTAGTTC
>JAGOPI010000034.1 GCA_017992075.1 Candidatus Babeliales bacterium | reverse complement strand
TTATTGTCGAGCCAAAGAAAGACTTGGTGGCGGCGAGAATGATTCTTTAAATTTAAAAATTGATCGCCAATTTTTGAGTGAATTTTTTAAAAAAAATCATGGAGCATTTGTTGTTAGTTTAATTCGTCAATGTGCACCGAAAATTGAAATTATTTCAATTCCTATTTTTAATGATCAAGGAACAACGAGTTTGGAAAAATTATTAGATGGATTGCGTAATGCTTTGCAGCAAAATGTAGATATTTTATACCTAGGTTTAAAAGTAGAAGATAATAATTTTCTTATACAAAAAAAAGAAATTTTAAATTTATTACAACAATTTTCATATGTAGTGGCACCATCAGGAAATGATGGATTAATCTCTTTTACAGTTGCATTTCCAGCAAATTCAATTTTTTTTTCAGTTGGTGCTTTTGAAAAAAAAAATAATCAGTATTTGATTTGTGATTTTTCACAAAAACAGATAAAGAATGGTCCAAATTTTGTGATGCCAGGAAAAAATCTTGGTTGTTTTTTATGGAATGATCAAAATCAAAAAATAGAAAATTATTTAGTTTCTGGAACATCTGCGGCTGCGGCATGTATGGTTGGATGCCTAGCATTGATTTTATATGAAAATCAACAAAATTTTACACCTCAACAAATTCAATATTTAATACAAAAAAATAGTAAAAAATTAAATTTATGTTTTAAAAATGATCAATCAAAATTTGGGTTGATAAATACCCTTGGATGCTTAAGTTGCATCCAACAACTTAAAGTATTTCAAAAGCAAATGAGTAAAAAAAAATTTCAAAAAAATTTTAAAAAGTTAGTTGAAAAGGTTGTAAAAATGCAAAACGAGATAATTTGATTTGTAAAAAGCAAAAACCCCTTATGCGAACAAGCTTGTTTTCGTAAAAAATTGACGAGAGTAAACTCTATTGGTAGAACTTAAGTCAACAAATCAATATTCAAGAAGGAGTTTGCTTGAATAAATTATTTATTTTTCTTTGTTTTTTTAGCGTTTCAATAATGCCTTTAGAAAAAAAAATAGAGTATCTTTATCCAATTGGCGCAATTGATGAAGAAAATATTTTATTAATGCATCAAACGTCGCTTGATGATCTTGAGTTATGGATGTGGAATATTAAAGAATTAGTTGCTTTTAAAGAATTAAGTTCCGTTTTTTTACCTTCGTGTGTTCAAATTTTACCTAACAAGCAAGGATGTAGTTTTGTTGATCATGGTAGAATAAAAATCAAATATTTTAATAAAAGAACGCCGCGCACGATTGCCCTATCTGAGCCTATTTTTGCCGTATCTTCTATAACTTGGATTAATGAAGAACAATTTTATTTTACAGGAAAACATGATGGTTATTTTAAGTTATTTTTGTGTGATATTTCAAATCGAAACAGTACTGTTTCATGTTTAAGTTGTTTGCAAGATTCTATGGATTATTTATATCCTCAAAAAATTGATAATGATTTATTTTGCATGGTAAAAAACGCAAATAATTATTACGCAATTTGTACATTAAAATGGCATCCGCAAGAATATCAAAAAGAAATACAAAATTATGTAAAAATATCTAAAAAATCAGAAGGGAACATTGATTATAATTTTGAGAAATATGAAAACATTTCAATTTTAACAAACATTGATGAATCAGCTTGCTTTCTTACAATGCACGATCAAAATTCTGGCTTTTTTCTAAAATTCATTCAAAGTGAAAATCAAAATTTTGATTTTTTTAAATTTATATGCTGTAAGATCACAAAACAACACAAAGACTCTTGGGTTATTACAGATCTTTTTGATTTTGAGTTGCCAAAAAATTTATTAGTGGGTTTTGGTCCAGAAAGAATTTATGAATCAATTTATCCATTTTTGCCAGTTTATACCGAAAAATCAATTTATTTTGTAAACTTTAACAAGCTTTCTGAAACATGCCAGATTGCGCGTTATGATCATGATTCTGAACACATTGACGTTATGGATCCGTACAGCTCAAGATCAATAAGTAACAATTCGCATTTGTTTGCACCGTGTATAATCAACAATTCGGTCTATTGTGGCATTTCATCACCTTTAAATGTTTCAAATCGATCATTAATGCTTTCAGATCAATTATCTGGTGTTTTTCAATGCAAACTTCCTGAAATTAAACTTTGAAAATAATCTAAAATGTCAACCTTGCCAAATTTGGAGTCAATGTTTTTAGAAGCTGCATGGATAGCCAAGTCTGATGAAAATTACTTTATTTTTTGATTATGGAGACATAATAGGGCTTATGCGGACAACCGCAGATCCACGGGGTTGCTCAAAATCTTCGAAAAATTTTTGATTTTTTTCAAAAGTACAGTTTTTCGTTTCACTCAAAATTATCTTTTTTAAGCCAAAATCTAGCTAAGCGATCTGAAACCATTGCATTATTTTTTTTATTATTTTAGATTTCATGTTGTCATTCTGTTATATTGGTATTTTTAAAAAAGGAGTCCTTGTGAAAAAAAATACTTTATGGCTCAAAGTAGCCGCAATCTTAACGATAGGTCAAATAATTAACGGTTGCTCAGTTTCTCAAGACTGTTCTTCAAGCTGCAGCAGTGAACCATGTTCAAGTAGCAAAAACACTTGGTTCCCTCGTGCATTCTCATCTGACGCTTCTCGTGAAATCACACTTGAAAAAACAGTGTTCCAAAATGAAAGCGATCATCGCGATGAATGGAATGGAACTTTTTCTTTTGCAACTCAATACATGCAAAATTTTGGTGCAAAATGTAACAACTGTAAAAACTTAGGTTCTTTACCTTTCTGGGGTGCCAACGGTACTAACTCAATGACATATGGTAATAATGATGGTCGCGCAGACATTGATGCTTACAACTTTGGTCTTGGAAATGTATCAGTTGATTCTGATGGAATCGGCGGAACAATTTCAATAAATCCAAATGTAACTCAAGTTGGTACGGATTTCATGTTGTACTTTGTACATAAAAAAGATGAACATGGTATGTACTTTAAGATACATGCTCCACTTGGTGCAATTTCAGTAAATCCACAAATGACTGTCACAGGAGAAGGTGCTGTTGACACAAGCGCATTCTCAGCAGCAACTATCACAAACCCTACAAACATTACTTACAATACAAATTATCCATCCTTAGCAAATCGACCACAAACGTTAGCAAGTGCATTTGCCGGTGGCCTTGGTGACGACAAATCTTTAAATGGTTTAAGAACTCCATATCAAGGTCAATTGTTATATGGTAAAATTGCAACTTGCAAGCAAACTGAAATTCGCTTAGCGGATCTTTCATTTGTTTTAGGTTACAATGTTCTTGCAAATGAAAAAGGATTCTTCGGTCTTGGATTTAAAACAACATGCCCTACTGGAAATGTACCTTCAGCTCAATACATGCTTGAACCAATCATGGGTCGCGGCGGTAATTGGGGTGTTGGTGCTGACATCATGGGTCACTATAAAGCATGGGAAAATGATACAAAAACTAAATATTGTGATATTTGGTTCCAAGGTGAAGTGCTTCATTTGCTCCCAGGTCGTACAGGTCTTCGCTCATTTGATTTGCTTGCAAATGGCAAAGGTTCAAAATATATTCTTCTACAACACTATCATCAAGACAATATTGTCACAGGAACTCAATATGTTGCTGGATCATTAACTCAAGCAATCAATGTAACAACGTTACCTGTTTATTCAAAATTTTCAGTTGAAGGCGCTGCTGCATTAATGTTAGATTACCATTGCAACAACTGGAACTTAGCTGTTTCAGGTGAATTTTGGGGCAGAACAAAAGAAACTTTAAGCATTGATATATGCTCAGCTATTCAACTTGGAAGAGAAAATTTAAATCATTATGCTGTTGTTGGACGTCAAGCGAGTGCATTTAATGTAATAACTAATACTACTCTTGCAGGCGTTGCTGGAACTGGTGTTGGTGCAGTCCTTGCTGTTACACCATTAGCTCAACCTGCAGCGACAATTAACAATTCTTTAACAACAAATTCATTAGCTTCTGCAAATGCTAATGCAAACGTTTTACCTACATTTAATCTTCCTGCTACATCAACAGGTCTTGTTGATGGTTCAGATCCTGCAAACCGTATTCCTGAAGATTTAAATGAAGCATTAGATATTTGCGGTGCTGCTGCTGCAAAAGCTTTCACTGGTAAAGTATTTGCACAATTCGGTTACACATGGAATGATGCTCGTTATACTCCAAATCTATCATTCATTGGTAGTGCAGAATTTACAAATGCAACAAATAATGCAGTTCAAATGTGGAGCGCTGGTCTTCAAGGATCAATCAACTTCTAAAATATATTTTAAAATCAAAAAAGAAAAAGCCTTGGAAAAAATCCAAGGCTTTTTCTTTTTTGATTTTTTCACTTAACTCATATTTAACAATAAGTTATAATTTCAACATGTTTTTCAATAAGAAAGGAACATAAATGAAACATAATGCTTTATTGTTTACACTATTTTTTTACACTCATTTCATTTATTCTGATCCACTTTTAGTTGCAGTTTTAATGGTTAAAAATGAAGAACCGGTGATAGAAACAACACTTCAACCATTAGTTGATGCAGGCATTACCGATTTTTTAATTTATGATACTGGATCAACTGATAAAACTATTCAAGTAACTTATGATTTTTTTATTAAAAATAAGATTTCAAATTTTGTCATCAAGCAAGGTGAATGGATCGATTTTGCAACTTCTCGCAACAAAGCTCTTGAACTTACAGAACAACATTTTCCAAATGCAACTTTTATGCTTATGCTTGATGCTGAATGGATTTTGCACAATGGAAAAGAATTACTTAAATATTGCAATGAACAAAAAAACAATGTTGAAACTTTATATCAAATACACATTTATTGTCTCAATTCTAAAGATGAAATTTATGATGATTTAGCATTGCCAC
The DNA here is from genome assembly GCA_017992075.1 of Candidatus Babeliales bacterium. Taxonomy (GTDB): domain Bacteria; phylum Babelota; class Babeliae; order Babelales; family Chromulinivoraceae; genus JACPFN01. Next base: position 2,213 of record JAGOPI010000034.1, on the reverse strand, counting down.
GATTATTTCGTTGTAATGCCAACATTAAATTCATCGGAAAAGTACACGAAATTCCTAACCTGAAACCTCAAGCAATAATTCCAGATCAAATTTATTTAAAATACAATCCAACACAAAGTGGCAAAGAGAAAACAAATCAACGTTATTTTCGTGATTTAAAAATATTATTACAAGAAGTTCAAGACAATCCCCAAGATTTTCGTTCTACTTTTTTTTTAGCACAAACATACGCTTGTTTGCGTAATTGGAATAATGCTATTAAATGGTATGAACATGCCTTAACAATGCCTGCATCTTCAGAAATTTTTTTCATAATTTTATGCAAGCTTGGACAAATTTATCATTTTTTAGATAATCATGAAAAATTGTTATTCAACTATATTCGTGCTTGTGCTACATGTCCACAACGAGCAGAACCTTTCGTACATTTAGCTCAATATTTTAAAGAACAAGGTGCATATCATTTAGCTTTTTTATTTGCACAACAAGCTGTGCAAAAACCCTATCCAAGTAACGGTGAAATGTCGATTGAAAAACAATTATATGATTTTACGCGCTATGAATTGTATCAATCTATGCTGTCGCTCAACTTTAGATGAATGAAAAATAACTTAACTCATCATCTACAACATGTTATAATTTATTCATATTTTGTAACAAAAAAGGAATCAGAATGAAGCGTCAAATTTTGTTCTATATAGTTCTATTTTTCAATAATTTTCATATTCAATCTGATCCACTTTTAGTTGCAGTTTTAATGGTTAAAAATGAAGAACCAGTCATGGAAATGACACTTCAACCATTAGTTGATGCAGGCATTACCGATTTTTTAATTTATGATACAGGATCCACTGATAAAACTATTCAAGTAACCCACGATTTTTTCATCAAAAATAATCTTTCAAATTTTACAATTGAACATGGTGAATGGATCGATTTTGCAACTTCTCGCAACAAAGCTCTTGAACTTACAGAACAACATTTTCCAAATGCAACTTTTATGCTTATGCTTGATGCTGAATGGATTTTGCATAACGGTAAGGACCTTTTGAATTTTTGTCAACAGCAAAAAAATAACAGCGCAACATTATATTTAATTCAGATGAAAGGCAAAACAATTGAATTTGGTCACGGACGATTAATTCGATGTAAATCAAATATTAAATTTGTTGGTAAAGTTCATGAAATTCCAGATATTCCAGCTCAAGTTCGAATTCCTCATCATATTTACTTTGAATTAAGTCCTACACATTATGGAAAAGAAAAATCAAAAACACGATGGTTAAGAGACGTTAATTTATTACTTGAAGAATTAGAAGAAAATCCAGACAACCCTCGAATAATCATTTATCTTGCTCAAACTTATTTTTGTTTGCAAGATTGGCAAAATGCAATCAATTGGTATGAATATCGAACAACTATCCAAGGAGATGCTGAAGAAAATTATTTAGCCTACTTTTGCCTTGCACAAGTTTACGACGCTTCTGGAAATACATTAAAAATGATTAACAATTATTTAAAAGCATTTGCGATACGTCCACATCGAGCTGAACCTTTAATTAGACTTGCGGAACATTATTATAATGTCCAACAATATCATTTATGCTACTTATTTGCAAAATATGCAGTTACTATGCCCTATCCACATAGCGACATAGCCTTAATTGAAAAATGGATGTATGACTTTGCCCGTTATGAATTATTAAGCTTTACAGCACATATGATGGGTGATTATAAACTAGGAAAACAAGTTACCTTAAAAGCTCTTGAAGTTTGTCCTGATCGAGAAGATTTACAATTAAATTTAAAATCTTATCAAACGCTGCTTAAAGAATTTTAACACATAAAAAGGATTAAACAGTGAAGCATCAAATAATACTTTATTTAAGCTTGTTTTTTCATTTTTTAATCTATTCTGATCCACTTTTAGTTGCAGTTTTAATGGTTAAAAATGAAGAACCAGTCATGGAAATGACACTTCAACCATTAGTTGATGCAGGCATTACCGATTTTTTAATTTATGATACAGGATCAACTGATAAAACTATTCAAGTAACTCATGATTTTTTCATCAAAAATAAGATTTCAAATTTTGTCATCAAGCAAGGTGAATGGATCGATTTTGCAACTTCTCGCAACAAAGCTCTTGAACTTACAGAACAATATTTTCCAAATGCAACTTTTATGCTCATGCTTGATGCTGAATGGATTTT
>JAGOPI010000009.1 GCA_017992075.1 Candidatus Babeliales bacterium | reverse complement strand
CGAAAATTGGTGGTTTGTGATTAAAAATGCAGTTCGTTATTTAATTTCAACTACTAAAAAATCATTTAAAAATTGTATTCAATCTGTTTTTCAAGGACTTTGTCATGCTAACTAAGATTTGCTATAGCAAAATTTATTAACAAAAAGCGATTTATTAGTTGCTGCTACATACGCAGACATGGTTAAAACTTGCAAAATTGAAGCTATTATTCCAACAAAAGAATATGATTTTGGGAAATACCACAAGAGCGAACGTTGCTGGAAAATGACTGAGCAAGAATTACTTGAATTTTTTGCAAAATCAACAACACCAAAAAATGCAACCGTTAAGAATTCAGAAATCAAATAATTTTTCAAAAATAAAAAAGTGCACTGATATATAAATGCAGTGCACTTTTTTTATTACTTATTTTTTATTCATAACAACTTAATGCATAAAATATCTCATTAATCACTATCTGAATCAATTCCATATGAAAAATTTTCAAGCGCTTCAAAAGCTTGAGCTTCTAATTTTTTTATTTTATTACGAGCTTTTCGTTCAGATTTTTTAGCTTTTAATTTTTGTTTTTCCAAACGTTTTCGACAAAAAATTACCCCTCGCTCAATTGCGTCTTGACACATTCTTAATTTTTCTGAATTTATTACTATATTTTCAGGAATTGTAATTTTTTTTGCGTCTACCCCATAACCAATTAAAACAACTAAACAATTCAAAAAATCACCGTTTATACAAAAAGTTGTTGGTTCTATATTTTGTATTTGAGTTGGAATATTTAAAAAATTTAATTGATGGATTCGATTTAATTCCTCACATAAAAATAATAACTGTCCTACATTTCCACACCATGTAACATAATGTATAATATTAACAACATCAATAATCACATTATCTTCATTATGTATAGGAATCCAAACATTCCACAACGATCTATCTTCAAGATATGGCTGAATTAAATCTTTCATTGGTTGAGTACAAAATGACGCTTGTGCAAAACGTATAATATTATTTTGTATTTGTGCAATACGCGCTTCAGCCTCTGCAGCCGCCGCTTGCTCTTGTGCTTGCAATATTTGCTCAATTTCTTCATCTGTTAAATACCTAGGCCTTAAATGTCGATTATCTGCAACAATCAAATGAACAATCGTCACTGTTAAAAAAAATATATTTTTCAACTTCATAAATTTTCCCTTTTTTACAAATAAAAAATTAGAATTTATTATATTTTCATTTCATATTTTCATGCAAAATTAATATTTCGGCCAATTGTTTAAAAAATGGTGCAGTGATCATGGAAGCATATGTTGCTCTTCGTGAATCTTTAATGCAACAACCAATCACATACCATGATGAACCAATTTGAATTGCACCAATAAACGTGTACAAATGTCGATCATCATCATACAAACCGTTAATTAAAATATTTGCCGTTCCTGTTTTACCATACACTTTATAACCAGAAACTTGCGCTTTACTAGCGCCATGCTGAACAACAGCTTCTAATATTTTTTGCATATCTTCACACGTTTTTTGTGAAATTAACGGTCCAGTTTTTTCAATCAAACTATCTTTTATTAATCGAGGAGTTATTAAATAACCGCCATTCACCAAAAGTGCCATAGCTCGTACCAACTGTAACAAAGACGTCGTAATTTCATAACCATATGAAAGTGACTGAATTGACCATGCAGACCAATTATCAGGATGATTTACAAATCCTTTTTGCTCTCCAGGAAAGTTCAATCCTGTCATTTCACCAAACCCAAATAATTTATAATAATCATATAAATCAGTTCCTAAACGTTTCATAACTTTCACAGTACCAATGTTGTTTGAATTTTGTACAACTTCCATAAAAGTAATTTTGCCATTTGGATGAACTGTACGAATACGTAAATTATCTAGCTTTGTTTCTTTTGTATCTTCGCAATCAATCACATCATCAATCGTTGTTACACCTTCTTGCAAAGCTGCAGCTGCACCAAAAATTTTGAGTACTGAACCACTTTCAAAACAGTTTACAATTGGTCGACATTTGGTTGATTCCATATCCAAATTTTTTACATTATTAGGATCAAAATTCGGATACGAAACAACTGCCAAAATCTCTCCAGTCATAGCATCCATTGCCAAAGCACCGCCTTCAAGAGAATGACATTCTGCTATTTTTTCATCCAAAACAGTTTGAAATTTAAATTGCAATGCAGCATCAATAGTTAAAGTTAATGGCAATCCTTCAGTACCTTGTTGTTTTGTTTCTTTTCCAAAATAAAAATGATGAGATTTTGCATCTTTTTTAAGCTGATATGTTGTTGGAGTGCCTTGCAAACGTTTATTATTTTGCCCTTCAAGACCCATAAGTCCTTGATTATCAATATCAGTAATCCCAAGAACTGTACCCAGGCATTCATACGGATAAAAACGACTCGATTCTTTTAAAAAATGTAAATCTTCCATGTCTACTTTTGTAATTAAATCAATTTCTTGTGCAGACAAATTTCGTTTTACAAACATAAAACTTTTTAAAGCATTTTGTTCAAAACGATCATACGATGAAGGAAAATGTTGTTGTAAAAATTTTAATGTAACATCTTTATTAATTAATGTTTTTGGCAAAATAAAAAGAGCAACACTATCTTTATTAATCGTAACTGGATTATCATGACGATCATAAATTAATGCACGCTGAGGAAATGTTTGAACTGTAATATTGTACTGTTTGTCACCCAAATCTTTAAAAAAAACTGACTGTTGAATTTGCAATCGATATAAATTTGCAACAATAACACCATACAAAAGACAAATAATAAAAACTACAAAGAAAAATCGTGTTGAACTGTGATGTGAAATATTCATCATCATTCCTTACGCAACAGACATCAAATCAACTGCTTGAATTTCTTTCAAAGTAATCGGTTCCATCTGTAAATTATTTTTTGCAAACGTTTGAATTGACGATAACTGTTGTCCTTGTTGATCCACCAATACTAACTCTTTTTTTTCCTGCAATAACAGTTCTTTTTCTTCTTGCAAATGTTGCAACTCATACAAAGCTTTTATAATTTTATTCTGCTTATGAACTAACAAAAAAATCATAACTATATTTAATAATAATATACAAAACAATAACGCTTTATTATCCATATTAAAATGAATGCTCCATACTCAAATGCATTTCAGTTAATTGTTTTTTAAACTTTTTACTTGGATTCAATTTTATACCAAAATCAATTTGCAATGGTGTTGGCGATTTCATCCTAACGCCAATTCCAACACTATGTCGATAAAAGAAATTATTATTTGAAAAATCTGTTTCAAAACAAAGACCTTTAGCGCGAGCAGCATTAGAAAAATCTTGATAATATGGAGTATCCCAACCAGCACCTCCATCATAAAATATTACACCACGCGTACCTAAATTTGCAGACAATGGAACAATGAATTCAACATTGAGGAAAAATGCTTTACTTGCACCAAGTGAATCAGTTTTCCATGTTGGTCCAACTTGACCATATGTGTACCCACGAATACTAGTCGGTCCACCAACATGATACAAATTTTTCCATGGTACATCTTTACATTTAAATGGATGTACAACACCAAGGTTACCATGAATACAAAGCACTAAGTCATGTTCATTAATAAGTGGAGTATAATATGAAAGATCAAGCTCAGTTTTAAAATAATTAAAATTATTACTAATTGGTTGGCCACCACCACAACCAGCATCACATGATATCTCATCTTTTTTAGATCTAAAATTTCCAGGTACTGTTAACTGACCTAAAAAGCTCCATTGATATCCATTTGTTGGAAACACAACACCATTACGTCTATCTTGTCCCATCGTTGTAATAAATGAAATTTGATTACCCGATTGGAAATATTTATCCAAAAGAACTTGAGCAATAATCATATCTTTTGCACCCAATGCACGACGAGCTTCAACTTTATTTTCAAACGTAATACGTTCAAAATTAACTTTGCCATCAATTATGATACCGCCTAAAAATTTTGCAACATAGCCAAGACCCATGACGCCACCAACAGCACGTTCATACGGAGCATCCTGTGCAATATCTATTTGATCATCATATTCAGAAGATTTGATAAATCCACTCAATATTCCGCGAATTGGTCGATCAAACATCCAAGGATTTCCAATTGAAGCAACACCTGAACGATATTTTTTTGAAATTTCAATTGAGCTATTAAGCATAACACCAGAACCTAAAAAGTTTTTGTCACCAAAGCTGGTACTAAAATTTAAACCCGTTTGCGGTGTTTGTCGATTTGTTGGAGATCCACCAAAGCTCAAATTTGCTGCAAAATTACCAGTTTTAACTTCATTGACAATCAAATCTAAATCTGCATGCGTATCATCAATTCGAGTTGTTTTCCAATTTACGCCACTTTTAGGATCAAAATAACCCAAAAGACCTACGCAAGCTTTTGAAACTTCCATTTTTTGATTTGTAATTAATTCACCTTCATCAAGTAAAATATTACGGCGAATAACTTTATCTCGAGTTTTTTTATTACCACGGATTGTTAAACGATTTAAATATACTTGATCTTTTAAATCTAAATTAAATCCAACAGTTACTGTTTTATCTTCTTCGTGTATTTTTAAATCTGGTTCAACATCAGCAAAAATATAACCATGCTCACCACATAAAATACGAATGTTTTCAATTGCTTTACGTAAATTTTCAACTGAATAAATTTGACCTTCAAATAATGGTAAAACTTCACGAATACGTGCAGTACTTACAATATCATTTCCTTGTACCTCAACATCTTTAATTCGATAACGATCACCTTCATGAATGTTAAAAATTAAATGATAAGTTTCTGCGTTATCATCTTTAAGAACTTCAACATCAGTTACTTTTGCATTCACAAATCCATTATTTTTGTATGCTTCTTCGATCATGTATTTGTCACCTTCAACCATATCAGGATTGTATACCCCTGAATGATCAATCATGCCCAAAATCCAATCTTCTTTAGAAATTAAAGTACGTTTTAATTTTTTGCTTGGATAATGTTTATTACCTTTAAAAGAAATTCTATTTAAATATGACTTTTTACCTTCTTTAATCGTAAATTCAACAGAAACGCGATCATCATCAGTATTTGTTAATTTTGCAGTAACTTGAGCTTGATGGTAATTTTTTTTGCGATAAAATTTTTTAATTTTATTACACAATGCTTTTAATTCTTCTTGCACAAGCGTTGGAATCGTGTCAACTTTCAATTCATCTTGTAAATCTTTTTCACTCAAAGCTTTGTTGCCAATAAAAGTAATTTCTTTAATTTTCGGTTTTTCTTGAACAAGAATATACAAATCAATTTCATCTTGATCCACAGGCTCAACATATACTTTTACCTGATGAAAATAACCAATTTTATGTAAATTTTTAATAACCGTTGCTGTTAGATTTACATTAAATTCGTCACCAACTTTAAAAGGAATTCTATTTAAAATAGAAGGAATTGAAATAACTTGATTACCTTGGACATGAATTTCATGAATCTTTTTTTTACTTTCATGCAACGCTAAGCGTTGTTCATAATCAATAACTTGAGGATATATTTTTTCAGCTTCTTTTGTTTGTTCTGTTGTTTCTGCTGATCCGCTTGATGCTACAGATTCTTTTTGAGAAACATCTTTTGCTTGCAAAGCCCACATTGATACTGACAAAGGTAAGCTGAGCGCTAGAATTAAAATCTTTCTCATAATTGTTTTATTCTCAAGTGCCATTCAATCTTCTCCTGAATTCACAACTGCAGTAATTTTGATGCAATTGTTTGAAAGTTTATGCTTTTAGACTGTTTTATGATACTATTTTTTTTAGAAGTTTGGTATGTTTTTTAAATCAATATTCTGTAAAAAAAAGAAAACTTTATGCTGCATTTCACAAATACCTTTACCCAAAAAAAAGAAATTTTTGCCGTTCAGAACAACAAAAAAGTTGCTATGTATGTTTGCGGAATTACACCATATGATTATGCACATATTGGTCATGGACGTTGTTACGTAACTTTTGATTTAGTCTACCGATTGCTTACTTTTTTAAGATATAAAGTTACTTATACACGTAATTTTACTGATATTGATGACAAAATTATCAAGCGTGCTGAACATGAACTTCATGATGCAACACGTTATCTTGAAATTGCCAATCGTTACATTAAAGCTTTTGGTCGCGACATCAAATCACTCAACTGCTTACCCCCAAGTTATGAACCTTGCGTTACTCAAACAATTCCTCAAATCATTGCGTTTGTACAAGGACTCATTAAAAATGGAACTGCTTATGAAATTGATGGCAGTATTTATTTTCGAGTTGCAACTTTTGCAGCATACGGACAACTTTCAAAACAAAATATAGAACAGTTACAATCTGGCGCTCGCGTTGAAGTTGATAGCTGCAAAGAAAATCCTTTAGATTTTGCACTATGGAAAAAAGATGACATTGTTGGTTTTGAAAGTCCGTGGGGCAAGGGACGCCCTGGTTGGCATATTGAATGTTCTGCAATGGCACATGATATTTTTAAAGGCAGCGTTGACATTCATGGCGGCGGAATGGATTTAATGTTTCCTCATCATGAAAATGAAATTGCACAATCTGAAAGTTTATACCCAGCACCTTTTGTACGTCTTTGGTTGCATAACGCTTTTGTTCGTATCAATAAAGAAAAAATGTCAAAATCTTTAGGAAATTTTTTCACTCTTCATGAAATGTTTGAACAATTTGATCCTATGATTTTACGTTTCTATTTTTTAAAACATCACTATCGCAATCCTTTAGATTTTTCATTTGAAGATGTTACAGCAGCAGAAACTACTTATAAACGTCTTGTTAATTTTTTTGATGACGTTTGTGAAAAATCAATTCATGATGTGACATTGGTCAAAAAAAATCTTGTTGTTGCTGATATGTTGGCACTTTTAGAAGATGATTTAAATACCTCTGGAATGTTTGGAATCCTTTTTGATAAAATGCCAATGCTACAAGATGATGCCCATGCAAAAGCACTTGTAAAATATTTCTTAGTGCATGTACTCGGACTCACACTTGAACCGATTGCGCAAAAATCAATTGAAATAACTCCTGAAATTCAAGAACTTTTACGCCAAAGAGAAATTGCACGAGCAGTAAAAGATTGGAAACGTTCAGATGAACTGCGCAATCAACTCCAAAGCCTTGGCATCGATGTACACGATAAGAAGTTAAAATAAGATTTTTAAAAAAAATTAATTTTATTTATTTATTGTCATTCCTCCAGCCTATGCTTACAGCTTTCACGAACAATCCGCTTTAAGCAAAGATCTAGTCATTACAGATTTTAATTTTCTAACAAATCATTGATTCAGCACAAAACAACCTGATACTTTACCATTAAAGGATTAGGAAGGGGGAAATATGGAACGTTTCAACAAACTTTCAAATAAAATTATTTTTATTACCTGCGCCATTAGCATTCAAGCAATTTTACTGCGAGCTATTTGGATTTCAGGATAATTAATTGCAAGCTATTTATGATTTTATTACTGTTATGTACAAAAAACTATAACAACACAAAGGCTTTTCATCCAAAAATTACTCTTTTTATTTTGCATCATATTAACTTTAATTTAATATATTAACGAGATCGTTTATAGATTTATGAAAAAAAGCCGCTTGTTTTTAACAAGCGGCTTTTTTTCATCATTATTTTCTATTTTTTTTCTTCAATTTTTTCGTTGGTTCAATTATAAAATTATTTACCGTTCCTGTAGATATTTTCAAATGAAATATTACATTGTTACCAATTATAGCTTTTGCAATAATATTATTTGGCACACGCGCCATTGATTTCCATGCAACATCTTGGTTATTTAAAAAATTAAATATAATTGTTGGCATTTTTCCATTTTTGTTAATTGCATTTTTTTGCACTGCAAGTACTTGAGTGTTTGTGGTAATAATTTCAACAGCTTGATCCATTGTTGGCACACTTACTGAATTTGGAGTTTGCGCATTTACACTATTTGCTGCTGCAATCAATTGCATTGCCTGCTGATATATTTGTTTTTCAGTTTGATACTGACTAAGCATTAATTGATATTTTTTTGATATTGATTGTGATAAAATTCCAGTCAAACCATCCTGAACATCAGCCGTCGATAATGAAAACAACATAAGATTTTCATAAGGAGCACCATACGCATCTGCAAACGTTTGCGGATTTTTTCTTTTTTCTAAAACTGAATCTTCAAAATTTACTGCAAAATTTATAAAATCACCGTTTGCTTGATTTGCAACAATATTTGTACCGTTTTGATACAAATTCACAACAGGAATATCTTGATTTGTATAGCTACCAACATCCCAAACATCAGATCCCATTAAAACAACTGATCGAGTTTTTGATAATATTGGTAAAGTTGCTCCCGAAGTAAGCACTCCTGCAGCATCAATCACTACACGAGATGGCCTATTTTCATCTACATTATCAAATAATTTAAATGTTTTTTGTAAACAATCCGTCGTATCACCAAACACGCAATGCATTTCAAATTCAGTTAATGCACAAACATATGACATCAACCAAATACCATAATGTGCTTCAAGTCCAGCAATTCCTGCTCCCATAACTGAATCAGGAATTAAAAGCAATGGAATTGAACTATAAAAATCTGCACCACGAGCACGATCATAAGGATTTGCCCATAAACAAGTTTTTACAGAAACAATTGATGGATACAACATTGCAGTGTTTACAGTTCCTTGCGTCATAGTCATTTGACTTTGAGAATAACCATAGCCTTGCTCTTCTTTATTAATTTGCAGCGTTACAAAATATGGTTTTCCATTAAACTCTGCAACATTGATTGCTTGAATTCGATACATTACCGAAAGCGTTGGATCAATTGGTTGGGAAGGATCATAATTTGTCAAAACTAAACATTGAGCTGTTGACTGTGTGCATGTTGGTGTTGCGCTACTTCCTTGATTATATGAAAGCGTTGAATTTGCTGCTTGCAATGCTGTTACCATTGCTTGTACTTGATCACCATTCAACATTTGCAAATACACACTAGCCTTACCAGGTACATCTTGAATTTCAATCATATTAGTTGTTAATGGTTCAACTATTGCACCTGCAGCTACTGCAGTGACACCATCCATAAGTGATGCAGTATGCAAGAAATGATTATTTTTACCACGCTTTAACTGTCCAATTAAATTTTTACCAGCAGTTGTTACCTGATGAACATTTAATTCATCACCTGTATTATTTTGAATTCCAAGAATAACACCATTATCATAGGCTGTTACATTTTCTGAATTAATTTGGATCAAATTATTTTGTGATGGTGTTGATGAACTACTTATGGCATAGGAACACAATGTTGCAAGTCGAGTCACGGTTGGAAGTAAATGATTTTGAAGATATCCATAAGTTTGAGAATTTTTCAAACCAGATGCAATATTGCTTGCTAAATCAGTTAAATAATTTTGCATCGTACCAAAATGTGCTGTTGATGGTGTTGTCATTCCTGCAGGTGCTGCTGCCGCTGTTGCATAAGGTCCACCATTCATAATTGCTAACTGTGGCACAGGAGAATTCACATTTGATGGCATCATCGTTACAACATTAGATGATTTTGGTACATCATTCACAACTGCTCCTAAAATATGTGCCAGTCGTGCACCAAACATTTGACCATATGGTGCTGCATACCCTGCAACATTTGAATTTCCTGGAGTTTCAATTGCAAGCACATAACTACCCTTATCATCATAAGCAAACCATGAACATGAAGCATTAGCTTTTGCAATATCATATAATTTTGATGTTCCATATTCTCGTGTACGCGCATTTGATAAATATTGACCAGTATCAACTGATCCTGTTGACCAACCTAAAGCTGAGGCTGGCTGATACACAATTTTTCTTTTTTCAAAATCAACCAATTGAATGGTATATTGCGCTAAAGGATTATTATCAAAAGCTAAAGAACCCGTCATCCATTGATTCGATTGACGAAACGTTGAAAGCCAATTTTGTTTTGTTAAATCTGCAGAATTAATATTTAAAGAGGCATAACCTGCAAATAAATATCCAACAAAGTTATATAAATTAAAACTATTTATTCCGTATTGATAAATATCTTGAGCATAAGGGATATCGGCTATACCATAAAAAAGGTTTAATCCTTTTCCTGTAAACTTCGGTAAAGGATTCATAGGTGTATTGGTTCCAGGAGTAATCGTATATCGAACAAAATCACCCATTGAATAATTACTATTTAACGGACCAAATTCATCAATGTACCAACCATTTTGATCGCTTGGATTTCCACCAGGCGTTGACATCGTTGCTGCAGTTATTGTCGCACTCGCATGCATCGCACAAACTGCGCCTATGAAATATAATTGCATAAAAAACTTAAACAATCGCTTCATTATTTCCTCCTTTTAAAATTTATCAATCTCAAATTTGCTTCAAACTAAAACAATTAAAATTTTTTATCAAATATCTATACTCCTAATCAAATTAAACGAACATAATTCAGGAATATCTAAACATTCTACTAAATTTAAACCTTGGAAAATCATTTTTTATTCAGCTTTCGAAACACAAGAGCAAGCAATTTATTTTGAAAAATATCTTAAATCTTGCTCTGGTAGAACTTTTATGAAAAAGCATTGCAACTTAAAACAATAGTTTACTCTTGATTTTAGCCATATTTCACGTACAATAAATAATATCTTTGTTTTTTGATTTATTCGTCAATGTATATCTGGAGAGATGGCTGAGCGGTCGAAAGCGGCGGTCTTGAAAACCGTTATCTCGTTAATCCGGGATCGTGGGTTCGAATCCCACTCTCTCCTCCAGTTTTGTTATCTTCTAACTTTTTCTGGCTTTCGCCAATACAAAAATCAAAAAAAACTTTTCACAATTATTCATTTTTTTGTATATCCTGAAATGAACATACTGTTATAAAAACATCAGATGCATATCTTTAAAAAAATGAATAATTGGAAGTTAAATCTATGATTGCTTTACTTTCTGCTTATAAATCTCATCTTTTAACACCTAAAAACATACAAAAAAACATTGCTGCAGGACTCATCGTAGGCATCATCGCACTACCAGTGTCAATGGCATTTGCAATTGCCTCAGGAGTACACCCAGCATCTGGAATTTATACTGCAATTATTGCAGGACTTATTGTTGCTATTTTTGGAGGAACTCAAGTACAAATTTCAGGACCAACCGGAGCATTTGTTATTATTTTAGCAAATATTACTGCACAACATGGATTTGTTGGTCTTGCATGCGCTACTTTTTTAGCAGGGATATTATTAATTTTAATGAGCATTTTCAAACTTGGTTCAATTATAAAATATATGCCTTATCCTGTCATTGTTGGATTTACAACAGGTATCGGGCTTTTAATTTTTGTAAATCAATGGCCTACCTTTTTAGGACTTCCAATTGAATTACCTTCAAATGCTCATTTTTTTCATAAAATAAAATTAATTATTGGATCTCTGACAAAATTAGATATCAATACAACATTTTTTGGTTATTTTAGTTTACTTATCTATTTTTTAACTCAAAAATTTATTCCTCGAGTTCCCGCACCACTGACCTCACTGCTCATCACAACTACTGCACTTTTTATTTCAAAAAACACCTCAGTTGCAACCATTGGTTCAGCTTTTGGACAAATTCCTCAAACAATTCCAATGCTACAAATTCCTAATATCAGTACTATCAATTGGTTTGCTTTAATAACTCCTGCTTGCACCATTGCACTTTTGTGTGCAATTGAATCTTTGCTTTCTGCAACAGTAGCCGATGCTATCACGAACACAAAACATGACAGTAATCAAGAACTTTTTGGCCAAGGAATGGCAAATATGATTACGCCATTTTTTGGTGGTTTTACTTCAACGGGTGCTATTGCTCGCACCGTAACCAATATTCGCAGCGGTGGTAACTGTCCAGTTGCTGCAATTACACATTCACTATTTTTAATCTTAATTATATATTTTTTTGCTCCACTTGCTGCACACATTCCTTTATGTGCCTTAGCAACAATTCTTTTAATCATTGCGTACAACATGAGTGATCTTGATCAATTTATGCAAATTACCTATCATGCGCCTTGGTACGATGTCATCGTTTTACTTTTTACCTGTTTTTTAACCATCATGGTTGATTTAGTTTTTGCAGTTACTTTTGGAGCACTGCTTTCAATACTTTTTTTCAAACTTCGCATGTATCAAACAACCGAACTGCAACAAAAATCTTTTATTTTTGCAACACTGTGGAAAGAATCAATCACACAAGTCAGTAAAACCTGCGAAAACAACATTATTCATTTTAAAATTAAAGGACCATTTTTCTTTGGCGCTGCAGATAAATTAGAACAAGCTTTTGCTATTACGGATAATGATCCTGCATGCATCGTATTCAATTTTGCACATGTTCCATTTATTGATATGACCGGACTTACAATTTTTCATAAAATTGTACAACAATTTTATCGACGAGGTGTCAAAATTTATATTGAATCTGCTAACGATCGAATTATGAAAAAAATTAAAAAAATGAATATTGATCAATTTATTCAAACATAAAAGGATGGATTTTATGAAACAGTATTTCAAAACATATCGAACTGAATTAATCGGAAGCATCATATGCCTAAGTTTTGGCATCCTTTCAGGATATTTTTCACATGCTGGCAATACCTTATGGTATCAAAATTTATTAAAACCAACGTTTAATCCACCAAGTTGGATTTTTAGTCCTATTTGGACTGTTTTGTATCTCATGATTGGTGCAGCTGGAGTCCAATTATGGAATGTTCGAAAAAGATACCCTCAAGTATTTAATCTTTTTTTCATTCAAATAATATTAAATTATGCATGGTCTCCACTGTTTTTTTATTTTCATAACATACGACTGGCATTAGCAGTTCTTATCAGTTTATGGTGCGTCACTTTTACGTTAATCTATCAATTAAAAAAACAAAAACAGGCAACTCCTTTCATGCTTTTTATTCCTTATTTTGCATGGATTAGTTTTGCCTTACTTTTAAATTTTAATATCGTACAATTAAATCCCCATCTATAAATTTATAACTTTTTAAAATTATCCAACGCTTGCTGTCGAGATAGTTTCAAATCAACAATCGGCTTTGGATAGTTTTGTTCAAGTTCAACTTTAGCTTTTTTTAAAATTTCTACAGATGCCAACCAAGGCTCATATAAATATTTATCGGGCATATTTTTCAATTCTGGAACCCAATGCTTCACATAATCACCATACTTATCAAACTTTTTACCCTGCGTTGTTGGATTAAAAATTCGAAAGTATGGCGCTGCATCATAACCAGATCCTGCAACCCATTGCCAATTAAAACTATTACTTGCTAGATCTGCATCAACAAGTAAGTTCCAAAACCAAGCTTCACCTTCACGCCAATCGATACGTAAATTTTTAATTAAAAATGAAGCAACTATCATGCGAACTCGATTGTGCATATAACCTGTCTGCCAAAGCTCACGCATTCCAGCATCAACCAACGGATATCCTGTCAAACCATTTTGCCAAGATTTTAAGTCTGATGTGCTTGATCGCCACGTTAAATGATCAAACTTTTTTTGTAAATTTTTATGCATCACGCTTGGCGTATGAAACAAAACATTGTAAGAAAATTCACGCCATACCAATTCTGTTAAAAAATGTTGCACATCAACACGCGATGCATGCTGATAACCTTGATCTTTTGCGCCGTACCATACTTGATGAGGTGAAATCTGACCAAATTGCAAGTATGGTGACAATCGTGACGTTTGAGATAACGCTGGAAAATCACGACCAACTTTATATCCAGATAAAATGTTTTTTATAAAATCTTGAAGCAATTGATAAGCTTTTGACTCTGTTGGTTGCCAATATTTTGCGCATCGAAGAGCAACGTCATTTTTTTTCATCAATCCAAGATCGGAAATTTCACCGATATTCGTTAATTTTGCAAAATCTATAGTTCTTGGTCGAGATAAAATTTCTCGAGGCGCCTGAGCCTTTAAACATCCATTTTTGTAAAATGCTGTAAAAACTTTGTAAGCTGTTCCATCAGATTTTAAAATTTCATGAGGCTCCCAAAGTAATGATCCATTAAAACTTTGAGTGTCAATACCTACATCAAGCAGTGATTTTTTTATTTTTATATCTCGATTAATCACCCAAGGTTGATAACATCGATTCCAATAAACTGCACAAGCACCATACTTTTTAATAATTTGATTTAAAACTTTTAAAGAATTACCCTGCGCAATAATTAAATGATTTTTCAAATCATGCTTTAAAGATTGTAAACTTTCATGCAACCACCAACGACTCGCATCACCTAAAGCAAAATTTTTTGCGTCCGTTTGATCAAAAATATAGACAGGAATGATTGAACCGATTTTGACAGCTTCATACAATGCTGGATTATCCGCTAATCGTAAATCTTGACGAAACCAAACAATAACTTTTTTTTCTTTCATTAACTAACTCTTTTTTATTTTTAAACTTTAAAATTAATCAACAGATGAAAAAGTGAATATATTTTTAAAATACTCGTTTGCCGCAGCACTGTACCAGTAAATCAGTAAATTGATGACAATTTAAACATAACGTTTCAATTTTTCCAGTTTTGAGTGAAAAATACCAGGCATGCACCGCAACCTTTTTTTCTTGCATACGATCAGCCACAATGCCATGCGAAATTAGATTTCGATAGGACATTGCCAAATTTAACTTTTCAAAACCACCAGCATTTTTTTCACTGTAAGAAAAATTAAAAGCGTTTTGCAAATCTTGCTCACGCTCACGATATTCAATCGGCACTTCACCAAACTTATGAAGCGTATTGCACGCAAGCATCTGCACTCCAGCACACCGCTGATGACCCAAGATAACAATATCTTTTACTTTAAAACCACATAAAGCTACCTCTAAAGCAATCAAAATAGAATTTGGTCCATCCTGTCGATGCGGTACGACATTTGCCACATTACGTTCAACAAAAATATCTCCAGGCTGTGCACTAACTAACAGCGCTGGATCAACTCGAGAATCACAACAAGCAATAAACATTACACTTGGATTTTGACGTTCAAAAAGTTTTTGATAAAACGATTGCTTTTCAAAATATTGATCAAAAAATTTATAGTATCCATTTAAAATTTTTTTCATAAAATTTGCCTTTTTTTTAAACATGATGCAATACACAGTTGAAAACAAAAAGATATGTCTCACTATATCAATTTTTTCATAATTTTCAGGAGTATTCATGAAGAACTTTTTTTTATTTTTTTTGATTATATTGCCATCGATTATAACACCGAGCAGCCTTACCTCAAAAACTGTTCATCAAGAAACATTCCAACAAACATCTCACACTCCTCACTCTTGTCCTTTACCGCCATCAAAACCTCTTACAACCCCTCCAGTTTTATCCTTGCCAACCAGACATCGTGCAACATCGCAAATTTCTACATCAACCCAAACAATAGACACGTATCCTTTACGATCAGAATTAGATCTTTTAAGATTTATAGAAGATATGTTTGATCCAACCTCAAAACATTCACTTATGAAAATTCAAAATAGTCGCATACGAAATTTAACAAAAGTAACATTTTTAGTTTATGCATCCAAAAAACAAAGCAAGCAACATACTTTTAGCTATGAAACACCTTCAACTGTCTCTTTAATTCAAGAAAATGCAAAATCTCAATCTTTTTTTGATGGCGAAAATGATCTTGGGATCAAATTTTCTCCAAATTTTACAAATTCCATATTCATGCTTATACAAAATTCCCATTTAAAAATACCATTAGACCTACAAACAACCTGCTTTAAAATTATAACAGCTCAAACTGAGGGAATATTGCTACGCGAACAAAATGGAATTTTACGATATGTTCCATAAAAAAAGGCATGATTTAAAAATCATGCCTTAAAAAATTCAATTTTTTATTTACTTTAATTGTACAATGCCCTAAAATCCACGATTATCTATGAGGTTGTGGATTAACAGTACCATTGCGTCCACCATTATTGCAATTATCTACATTAACAGTACCATTGCGTCCACCATTATTGCAATTATCTACATTAACAGTACCTTCTCGACCAGTTGCATCAATTTTTAAAATAGAACAAAAAACCATAAAACCCAAAATCATACATTTTTTCATATAAACTCCTTAAAATAAAATTTTAAAAAATATCAGCAAAAATATATCTTAAAAAAAGCAAAAGGCATAGTTTTTTAATTATGCCTTTTGCTTTTTTTAAAGTTCTTTTGAAAAATTATGCTTTTGAAAACGATGATGAACTTGAACCAAATCGCTTGCGATCTTTACCGCCAAAACGTTTGCCACCACTATTGCCACCGCGACCACCAAAACGACGTCCACCGCCATTACCACCACGACGATCACCACGGCTATCACCGCCACCAAAACCACCGCCAAATGATTTACGTTCAGAATATCCTGAAGAACTATCTTGTTCACCAGTTTTCATAAAACGTTGAATTGCACGCCATAATTTATCTTCTTTATTTGTAATAAAGTTAATTGCACTACCTTTAGCGCCTGCACGAGCTGTACGACCAATTCGATGAATATAATCTTCTGGACATTGCGGCAAATCATGATTAATAACATGCTCAACGTGAGGCACATCAAGACCACGAGCTGCAACATCAGTTGCAACTAAAATTCTGAACTTTTTATCACGAAATCCTTGAATAACTCGATCACGTTTATTTTGACGCAAGTTACCATGAATTGCTTCTGCTTCTAAGAAATCATCATACAAGCGATCAGCAATATCCTGTGCGCTGTATTTTGTTTTTACAAAAACAACGACTGAACCTTCACGAACCTTCAATTCTTTAAGCAACTGTTCATATTTTTGACTATCTGATAAACGAATAGATTCTTGCTGGATCGATTCAATTGGTTGCAAACATGAACCAACTTGAATTCGTTCTGGATTTTTAAGATATTTTGCAGCCATTTGTTGAATGTTTTTTGGCATTGTTGCTGAAAACATCATTGTTTGACGATCAGATGGCATTTGAGATACGATACGATCAATTTGTTGACCAAATCCCATATCAAGCATGCGATCTGTTTCATCTAAAACTAAATAATTTGTTTTTGTTAAATTTACCGTACGACGCTCCAAATGGTCATTGATACGACCAGGAGTACCAACGATGATACGTGGATTACGACGCAATTGAAAAAATTGACGTTTGATATCTTCACCACCAATAAGCAAAGCTGTGTTAATGTTTGAGTTTCTACCCAAAATTTGTTCAATTGCTTTCAAAACCTGAACAGCAAGTTCGCGTGTTGGTGTCAAAATCAAAGCACTATGAATTTCATTTGTTAAAATTTTTGATACGAGAGGAATTGAGAAAGCTCCGGTTTTTCCGGTACCTGTTTGAGCCGAACCTAAGATGTCACGACCTTGCATTGCAAGCGGAATAGCTTGTGCTTGAATTGGCGTTGGTGTTTCAAATTTCATGCGCTCAAGTGATGCTAAAACTTGTGGTGCCAGACCTGTACATTCTGAGAATTTATTCATTGAATGGTTCCTTAATACGTTGAGGATATTATATTTTTTAGCAATATCCCACGTATCTTGACCGGTCCAACAAAAAGCAGACCTTTTGGTATCATAGGATGGCACTGGCAAAAAGGCCTCCAGTGAACCATTCAGTCATTGCTTTTTCAGACTTTGAACGATTTTAAGACGCTTTTTTGAATTTTCACCCACGGTTTCTTAACAAAACCTTCGAACTTATCAATCTTTTGATAAAGTATTTTTGAATGATACACAGACAGGGAATATCAGCTATACAATAAATATAACACAAAAAAAGAGTTCTGCCTAATATAAAGGGCTATAAAAATCAATTTTTTAGCAACAACCCTTGCCACGGCTCTTCTTTTCCAAATCATTTTCTTCCATCAAAACATGAAGAAGTTCAAGCTGAGCAGTCCAACCTTTAACCATGATCAGATCAACGATTTGATACGAAATAAAACCATCAGGACCATGCAAGCAAACAAGCACTTGATCAAAACTATCAACTTTCAAGCTCATCAAATCTAAAAAGTTGATCGATTTTTGCTCTTTTGCAACCAAAGATTGCAACATTTTTTCAAGCTTTTCAACCTGACAACCTGCTAAATCATTGGTCAATGTGCTTGTTTTTTGACCATTGCTCACCGACAACGTTAAACGATCACAACAAGTTATAGATCCTAAATCAGAAACTGCTGATAAAAAAGTGATGTTAACTTGATGCATTAACTGCCAAACTAAAATTTGATGCATACAAAAACCCTTTATCTATGCTATATAATATACCAAAGGCTATAAATTATCACAAAAAACATAGAAACTTTAAAAGGACTTATAACTTTTCCTCAAAGTGAACAAACGAAATCAAACAATCATCAATCATGAAGAATGCAATTCAAAATTAAAATCTATCCAACCTCCAGCATTATCACTATAAACAAAAAATTAAACTTTTAAGTTTTTTTAATTCTTGATCCCTCTTGCAATTTTATGTGACAATAAAATCATTAAGGAGGATTTTATTTATGAAAAAATTTAACAAATTGTTTATTTTTTTTACTTTTCTCACATTTCATTCAACACAACCACTCGCTATTAAACAACAACCTTCACCATTTTATGATCATCGAAAAAATTATTCAGGTAAAAAACTTCAACCAAAATTTATCATCATGCACTTTACTGCAAATTGCAGCGAACAAGAAAGCTGGCGATCATTTTTTAATTTTTTGCGACCAGTAAGCGCTCATTATTTAATTGATGTTGATGGAAAAGTCACTCAAATGGTTTCTGAAGAAAAACGGGCATGGCATGCTGGTGAAAGTTCTTGGAAAGATCAATTTGATATGAACAGCGTATCAATTGGCATTGAAATTATTAATCCTGGATTTTCAAATCCAGATACAGATCCATGCACGAGTAATAAAAAACTTTGGAACAAAAATACCGGCCAACATGTTTCAGGATCAGACAAATTATGGTACGCATTTACCAATCAACAAATTGACAGCTTGATCAAACTTTGCAAAAGCATCATGCATCGCTACCAAATTCCATCTTCAAATGTACTTGGTCACAGTGACATTGCCCCAGGACGCAAAGTTGATCCAGGACCATTATTCCCATGGCAAAAATTATCAGAACAAGGTATTGGAATTTGGTGGAAAAATATACAACCATGCTCAAATTTTACAACAGAAGAATTACAAAAAAAATTACAAAAATTAGGATACAACATCAAAATTACTGGAAACGAAGATGAACAAACAACCAAAGTTATCGCGTCTTTTCAAATGCATTTTCAACAAAATAATATTTCAGGCCTTGCAAATAACGAAACAATGCAAATCTTAAACAATTTACTTACTCAATCAGTTCAAGGATTTGACAAGTAAATCAATTATTTTGTAGGATCCTGTCAGATATTTTTTATCTCACCTTAAAAAAGGAGTCCTATATGATGCCTCTAAATCCTATTATTGCTGCAGCTGCTGCAGACATGCTTGTTGGCAAATTATGCTATTCTGAGTATGCATTCGGACCTATGTGGAGAAAATTAACTGGTGTTAAAAGTGAAGTAAGCAAAGACATGTACTTACGTCTTGCTGTACAAGCTGTCAGTTCAATCATGGCCGCAACTGCATTGTACATTGCAATTTTAACATTCCAAAAAGCTCAAATCATTTCATCTCAAGCAATGTTTACACAGCTTTACAGCTGGTTTTTCATGGCATCTGCTCAAAATGCAGAATTAATGTCATCATTAAAACTTGCTGGTTTTGTATGGTTTGGCTTTTTTGTTCCAAATTATTTGTCATGCACCGTATGGCACAATCAAATCATCTGGCACAAATTTACAATCAAATCAATTTGCAAACTTGCACAATTGCTTGCTATGGCAGCAGTTTTAGCTACTCTTGGCTAAGCTCTTTTTTACAAAAATAAAAAGCCGGATAGAAAATCCGGCTTTTTATTTTAATCAATTTTTAAAAAAATTAATCGCGACGTTTATCGCCAAATAATCTTAAAAGATACAAGAAAATATTAATCAAATTTAAATACAAACTAATTGCGCCAATTAACGCAAATTTTCCTGATTCTTCTGGAGATGAAAGAACCATTTGACTGTATCGTTTCAAATTTTGCACATCATACGCCGTAAGCATTGCAAAAATACCAACTCCAAATGATGCAATCACCATATCAAAACCAGCACTATGCATAAACATATTAATCAAATTTGCAATCATTAAACCAACCAATCCCATGAATAAAATATTACCCATTGATGAAAGATCTGCGTTGGTTACAGTACCATACACTGCCATTGTTGCAAACATTGCTGCAGCGATTGCAAAAACATAAAATACTGAAGCTGTTGTGTAAACATACAGAATTGGTGCAAGTGTAATACCTTGCAATGCACAAAATGCTACAAACATAGCACCCATAGTAGCGTAGCTTAAGCGTGCATAGCTTGACATCATGTACATTAAAATACCAAACTGAACAATAAATAAACCAATTAAAAGTAACCAGTTTGAAGTAACTTTATGCACGATTGCTGGATTCATTTCAGGTGCAAGATAAAACATTACAGAAGCTGTAGTTGCAAGACCAACACACATCCAACCATAAACTTTACTCATGAATCCTTGTGCCATTGAACCATACTGACTTTGATTGTTGAACATAATAAAATCCTTTCAAAAAAAATATTGAAAACTACGTTTAATACTAACTTTTTTAAATATTGTACTACAAACTTTATGAGAGATAAAGACAAACTATAGACTCTTATCTTTCATTGTAGTAAAAGATTAGTGCAAGAAGCTCTTTAATTATATTTCCATAGTCTTTAAAAAAGGAAAACTATGAAGCATTTTAATTCAAAATCAATCGGCATTTTTTCAATCACAACTATTGTTTTATTTACCTGCTGGAACGGCTCCATGGTTGATTCCAATTCAAAAGAAAAACGTAGCGATGTTAATTTTTATGGAAATTTGAATGATGAAGCTGTAGAAGATATTTTAATTAGTGGAAAATATAACGAAATTCCTGTCTACAAATTAATCGCTTCTGAAAAAAAATCCTCAAGTAAAGATTCTGTTGACCAATCAAAAAGCAGTATGGCTGAAAAAAGTCCAACAAGTGATCAAACTAAATTAAATCTTGATGATATTGCAAACATTACACTGAAATATTTAGAAACTCCAACAGCAAAAGAAATTGAAATTAATACAAAAAAATATGTTGTGATTAATGTTACACTCATTAATGGTTCAGTTCACGAATACATGATTGAAGCTGAACGCCCCATAAATGCTTTAGCAATCGATAAAGGGCCAAGCAATAATCAACCAATTTTGAACAAAAGAATTATTAAAATGTCTGCACTTAAAAATTTAACAATCAAAGGTCGAAAGGCTGCTCAAGATATAAACCAATCAAGAATGCGCGAAGAAATGCAAAATACTGACAAAATCACCTTGACACAAAACATTGAAAAAGACCTTGACCAAATTCAACAAGAGGTCGATAATTTACCACAGCATGATCCATCTCAATATGAAAAATTTAAAATTTCTATTGTGAAATTGCTACGATCACTACGTGATCAATTACAAAAAATGCTACACATGATTAAAAATTGACACTCCAGTGTCATCCCAGACTTGATCTGGGATCAAAACCCTTAGGAGCTTGAACATGTCTGTTATTAACATAAGCAAAGACAATTTCGAAAAAGAAATTAAACAATATGATAAACCTGTTGTTATTGATGTTTATGCAACCTGGTGTGGCCCTTGCCAACAAATGAAACCTATTTTTACTGATCTTGCAAAAGAATTTGAAGGACGTTGTAAATTTGCAGCACTCAACGTAGATGAAGTTCGCGATCTTTCTATCATGTTTGGCGTTACTTCTGTTCCAACGTTTGTATTTTATTTTAATGGTGAAATGCATTCAAAAGATACAGGATACATGAGTAAAGAAGCTTTAAAATCTCGCATCGAAGAATTTGTAACATCTGTTTAAATTTTTAGGGGACGATTCATTCGTCCCCTAACTTTATCATCACAAAATTTATATCAAAATAAAAAAATTATAACTTTTTTTATCGAGCTAGCATAAAAAATACAGCAACAGCATAAATAATATGTCCTGCAACATATGTCACAATCGCTGAAATTCCATAACCTGATGCCAAATAACTCATACGTTTGATAGATCCTTGCGCAACACATGGATTCATACGATCAAAAATTGGAAGTAAAATACAACCCGAAATCAATGTATGAATAATTCCAAAGTGCAAAGCATTGTGCAAACTTACCGAAATCATAAAGTGATCAATTAAATAATTATACACAACTGCAAAAAAAGCTGATGCGATCAAATGTGCAACAAATCCTGCAATAAAATTAATGCGTCCCGATGCATGCCCTGTAAGCAAACAGCCAATATATTTCGTTAAATCTAAAGTTGTAAATTTAATCATATTTAAAATCATTGCAGCCATTCCCATGATTACACCTGCAATCACTCCAACCTTGGTCAAATAAATCATTTCAAACATATTTTTCCTTTATTTTTAATATTGATTTCTCTGTTTGCACCGTAGTACAATTCCAAACAAGAGTCAAAAATCAAAAGGAGTACTCTTATGAACTTTAATTTTGAACCGAAAGACCATGTTTTATGGTACGTTTCACAATCAGAAACCAAACCATGCACTCAAAACTTAGATATTGAAGTTGCCATTGTTGGTGGTGGCATTGCAGGACTTTCTGCTGCCCAAGAATTTGCCAAACAAGGCAAAAAGGTTGCAATCTTTGAACAATATTTTTGTGGATCAGGCGCTACCGGAAAAAGTTCAGGATTCGTAACACCAAATGCTGAATTATCACTAACTGATTTTGCAACGCGATTTAATTTTGATGTTGCACATCAAATTTGGGATTTGATCAGCAGCGGCGTAACTCATATTGCTGACAACATAAAACAACACAACTTCAATTGCGATTATCAAGTTCAAGATGCATTTGTTCTTGCAACCAGCAAATCCGAACTTAAAACTTTGCAACGCGAACATGAAAATTTAACAAAAATTGGTTATGAATCAAAAATATATGACCAAAATTTTATGCAAAACATCATCAATTCAAATCAATATTTTGGAGCATTACAATATTTTAATAGTTTTAGCTTTAATCCTTATTTATATTGTCAAGAACTCAAAAACCTTTTACAATCCCAAGGTGTTTTAATTTTTGAACAAACACCAATAACACAAATTTTCGACCATATTTTAATTGCACCTCACGCAACAATCACTGCAGATTTTATTATTGTTTGCGTTGATCATAATTTTGCGAATTTAAATTTACTCAAAGATAATGTTTTTCATGCACAAACATTTGTAATGGCATCAGAACAACTTAGCGACGCTCAGATTAAAAATATATTTCCAAATGGTCATGTAATGGCCTGGGATACTCAATTAATTTATAACTATTTTCGAATTACCAAAGATAAACGCTTACTTTTGGGCGGTGGCGATATATTTACCAGCTATGCAAATAATGAAACACACAATTATCACCGAATTACCAAAAAATTATGCCGTTATTTTACTCAAAAATTTCCACAAATTAATCTACAATTTGAATATCAATGGCCAGGACTTATTGGACTTTCCAAAGATATTTCACCAATCATTGGTCGCGATCAAAAATTTCCACATATTTATTATGTCACTGCTGCAACCGGACTTGCAACAGCTGCAGCACTCGGTAAATATAGCGCTCAACATTTAATCCAAGGCAGAAATAATTTTGATCATCATTTTTCACCTTATCGAAAATTTCCAGTTGACGGCTTACTGCAAAAAATTATTGGCAAACGATTGTCCTTCATCCTATCCAACATTATCAAGCTGAATATTCCGTAAAACTTACAGTTATTCACCTTTTTTAGGTTTTCCCCTAAGCTTTGTTAGATTTTCTTTCGCAACTAAGCCGCCCATGTTGCACCTTTTGGTAGTTTTAATGGAACGGCTTTTGCTACAGATTTCATTATTTTTGCTTCTACTGGCGATGCTGGCAAGGTTACAAAATTTTCCCTTGAATTCATCGGAATAACCGTAATCAATTTCGATGAATAACCTTTTTTTGGTGGTAAAAACACCATTTTCATATAAATTTCAGGCATGGTCTTCGTTTTTGCCAAAACAAGTTTAAATCCTTTAGCATCTTCTTCTTCGCTAACATATTCTGCGTTCACAATTTCATTACAAATTTTTTCAATCGTCCAATCTTTTGGAAACGTTGTTTTAACAAAAGGATTAATACCAGAAATCCTAAGATTAAACCTCCATCTAACAATTCCACCATCTTCAACTGTTTCGTTTGTTTTTTCAACAAGCGAAAAGGCCCTTAATCTATTGCATACATCATATAAATGACCTCCTTCAAACACAACCTCATCATTTTTGATTGCAATATTTAAAGAAAATATATGATTAAAATCAATTTCAACATTTGATAGACCTGCGATAGATTTGACCACCACCCCATATTTATTATAAATTGATAACGGTAAACTAACACGCAAGTTTCCTGAAAGATCTTTTAAATAAGTCTGTACTTTATTTTTCTCAGATACATCCATTTCTGCATATTTCTTCTCTTTTAATAATTCTAAAGCATTTTTTTGAATTGCAGGTTTTGCAGGTAACGCCTTAACAGATGATACATTTGGTTCAGAAGAAGATACTGCAGGTAAAGCTTTCGCTTGATTTAATGTTGATTTCGCTTCAATAGGACTTGTTTCTGTCTCTTCTATCTCTTCTGTCTCTTCTATCTCTTCTGTCTCTTTTGCTATTTTTTGGCGTAAACGATTCAATTCAAAATTCTGACTTGAATTAATTTGTTTCAATTTTTTTGCTTCGTTTCTTTTAACAACACGTTTATTCTTGTTTTCTTCATTTATTAATTTAAGAATGGCGGTTTTTTCATCATTTTCTAATATACTTCTGTCGTTTTGAAATTTGGCTTGAAACTGTTCAATATCTTCATACTCATCAATAATTTTTTTTATGGCTTTAAATTTTTCCCTTCGCATGAGAGGATCAACTAATTCTTGATTCCAAAGGTGATATTTTTGCAATTCATCATAGGAAATTATACGATCTCCAAATTCTTTAAAGGCATCACTTAGACAAGTTAAATAATATTTATAATTCTTACCATTACTAAGATATCTATTCAAATCCGCACCATTTTGTAATAAAAAATTAAGCATTCTATCGTTACATGTTTTAATCATATATATTACGGATGTAGAATCGTTATCAAGATAATTAATATCAAGACCCTTCTCTTTTAATAACAAAATTTTTTGAGAAACGTTAGAATAGAAATTTTCAGATTTTTTTAGAAAGTATACATTTGTTAACATATCACAAAGCAAGCTTGATTCGCACGCATTATAATGTTCATTATAATTAAAATTTTTATCTTGATATTCATCAACAATCACTTTTAAAGAAGCAACAGAAAATTTAGGATCTCTAACGATTTGCCTGAATGGTGTAATTACTTCATATGTTTCAACAAATCCACCGCCAATCTTAAAATTCTTACACGAATTTAAAACCTGCTGATTAAGATTTGCTTTTTTGTTTAAAAGATATAGAATTATTCGTTCTCGATATTTATAATTATCTGTTAATATAATTATTATAGACAAAAAAGAATCTGTTCTAATATTAGAACTATTATTCGAACAATCAAAAACATAATTAATATCTATCTCAAGCGTGTTAAAAGAATAATCAAGATATTTAATCAATAAATCATACTGATCATTGAGATATACATAGAGACCCATTAAAAAGACATATTGCCAATCCATTTTTAAACAAAAATCAATTTGTTGATTTTTTAACAAATTAAAACATCTTGTTATTGATTCAAAACATAATTCATCTTTTAAAGCAGAAACAAAATTATTTTTGTGAAGAATATAGCCTAACAAATTACACTCAATCCATCCGCTCGTTTCGTCAATATAACTTTTTAACAAAAATTCTTCTGCTAAAAATTTAATATTTAAAAAAGGTTTATATTCTGCCATTTTTGGCTCTTCATGTAAATTACGCAACAACCCATTTGTGTTTTCTAAAAGAAATTCAAGACCTGCTTCATTATGCATAGATAATTCGTTAATAATTCTCAAAAAGTTCAAAATCAATACTCTAATTATTTGCTCACAACTATAATTTAAATTTTTTTGACCATAAGCAATCGAATTATTTTCCAGCTGCTCTCTATAAGAAGGATTTTGTAAAGACTTGCCTAATACAATTTTTAATACTTCTAAAAATCCAATCTTTTCAATAGATTTCAATAATAAAGGATCAGCATCTATCAATTGTTTTAATACAATCTCTGTTTTATTTTCTGCGTATTCAAGATCCGTACGTTCATAAATCCAATCCAAAATTTCCTGATCAGTAGTCAATGTCTTTGCAACCTCAAACAAAACACGACTGTCATTAACTCTTTTAAAATTAAAAACATTAGAAGAAGCCTGTTCTAACATTGTTTTTAAAGATTGTCTTGCTTCTGAATTCACAGCTACATTTTTTAATGAAAATAAAATTCCAAAAATTTCTTTATATCGTCTTATTTCATCATTGTTCAAAGTAATTTCAATTCGGCTTAATGGTTTCGATATAGTATCAACATTACTTTGATTTGCAGCTTGCAAAGCAAAAACAGTACTTATCATACAGCATACGATTACTTTTTTATGTAATAAAAACTTCATACTTTTTTCCTTTAAAAGATAAATGTGCAAATGAAAATAATTTTTTATAAAAACATCATGAAATTGCTATACTGAATCTAAAAAAATTATTATTTAAAATAAAGGGTCACCTATGGAACACGGACCAATCAAGCTTGGAATGGTCATTTTAATGCAACCAGACCTTGCAAAAGCTGTTGAATTTTATAAAAAATTGAGCATGAAACAAAAATTTCATCTTGAAGGAAAATGGGCAGAATTTGATCTTGGATGTATCAAGTTTGGTCTTTGTCCAACTGAACAAGCACAAGACAACATTCGCACAGGAATCGTATTTGAAATTTTTGAAGATTTAATTGAATTGCATAAAAAATTACAAGCCGAAGGTGTCATTTTTGTCAACGAACCAGTTGTAGCACCCCATGGCGTTATGGTCGGCGTCAAAGACCCAGGTGGCAACGTATTCGATTTATACCAACCAACACCTGAAAAATTTAAAGAATTTGTAGAAAAAACTAAAGAACAAGAAGCTAAAAAATAGCTATTTTACTCATTTTTGTTATACTTTTTTATGGTCATAACTGACCTTACCAAATAACAATTTAATGCTGGATCCTCGCATTCGCGAAGACCACAAAATTTTAGGTTTTATGAGTCTAAAGGATACATACTATGTTTCAAAAACTCCGTCCTCTTCACAACAATGTCCTTGTTAAACGAATTGAAGAATCCACAAAAACTACTGGTGGACTGTATATTCCAGATACTGCAAAACAAGAAACGCAAACTGGCGTAATTATGGCAACCGGAGCTGGTATTCGCAATGAAAAAGGTGAATTAATACCACTATCTGTTAAAGTTGGGGATGCTATTTTTTTTGGAAAATATGCTGGTACAAAAGCTGACGAAAAATTTATAATCATTAAAGAAGAAGATATTTTAGGAATTATTGAAGAGTGAATACGCTCTCATCGTCATCCCAGACTCGATCCCGACTTAGCTAAAGCTTCGACGGACAGGCTGGAATCCAGTATTTTATAAAAAATTTAAACGAAATTAAAGGCAAAATTTTATGGCAAAAAAAATTCTATTCGGAAATCAAGCCCGTCTAAAAATTCTTGATGGTGTTAACATTCTTGCAAATACTGTAAAGGTCACTCTTGGACCCAAAGGTCGAAATGTTACGATTGAAAAATCTTTTGGTGCTCCAACAATTACCAAAGATGGTGTAACTGTTGCAAAAGAAATCGAACTAAAAGACAAACTTGAAAATATGGGCGCTCAAATGGTCAAAGAAGTTGCAAGCAAAACTGCAGATGTTGCTGGTGATGGCACGACAACGGCAACGGTTTTAGCTCAAGCAATTTTTCAAGAAGGTAATAAATTTGTAACTGCTGGCGCAAATCCAATCGAACTAAAACGTGGCATCGACAAAGCTGTAAGCAAAGTAGTTGAAACACTTCGCGACATGGCAAAAAGCGTCACAAACAAAAAGGAAATTGAACAAGTTGCTACAATTTCTGCAAATCATGACATAGAAATTGGAACACGCATTGCTGATGCGATGGAAAAAGTCGGTCAAGATGGTGTCATCACTGTTGAAGAAGCAAAAGGCACCGAAAGTGAACTTATCGTTGTTGAAGGTATGCAATTTGATCGCGGCTACTTGTCACCATACTTTGTAACTGATGCTGAAAAAATGGAAACTGTGCTCAATGATCCATTAATTTTGATCTATGACAAAAAAATCTCCAACATGAAATCACTTATTTCAATTTTGGAAAACGTTGCAAAAACTGGCCGCAATCTTTTGCTCATTGCCGAAGATATTGAAGGTGAAGCGCTTGCAACATTGGTCGTTAACAAAATTCGTGGCACACTCAAAGTTGCTGCTGTAAAAGCTCCAGGATTTGGCGATCGTCGTAAAGATATGCTTGAAGATATCGCAATTGTTACGGGCGGTACTGTAATTTCTGAAGAAAAAGGTATGGCACTTGATGCCATCATGGAACAAGATCTTGGCCGTGCAAAAAAAGTAATTTTAACAAAAGATAGTTGCACGATCATTGACGGCGCTGGCAATCAAGCAGCAATTGCAGGTCGTGTTGCTCAAATTAAAATGCAAATGGAAAACACAACATCAGAATATGATACTGAAAAATTACAAGAACGTTTAGCAAAACTTTCTGGCGGAATCGCTGTCATTAAAGTTGGTGCTGCAACCGAAGTTGAAATGAAAGAAATTAAAGATCGCATTGAAGATGCTCTTTCTGCAACACGCGCTGCCGTGCAAGAAGGAATTGTCATCGGTGGTGGTTGCGCACTTATTCGTGCACAAGCAGCTCTTGCTAATTTAAATTTATCTGGCGATGAAAAACTTGGTGTTCAAATTGTACGTCGTGCAATTGAAGAACCACTTCGTATCATTGCATTAAATGCAGGCTACGAATCATCAGTTATCGTAAACTCTATCGTACAACAAACAGATAAAAATATGGGCTTTGATGCAAAATCTGGTCAATTTGTAGACATGATTGCTGACGGCATCATCGATCCAGTAAAAGTTACTCGTTGCGCACTTCAAAATGCTGCATCAATTGCTGGACTTTTACTGACAACTGAAGCAATGATTTGTGATATTGAAGAAGAAAAAAAAGATCATCCAATGCCTCCAATGGGCGGCGGAATGGGCGGTATGCCAGGAATGATGTAAAAAATCTTTCAATTCATGAAAAAAAACGAGATTGTTTGTTCAACAGTCTCGTTTTTTTATATCCTTAAATCACATTTTTCATATTTTCAAAAATTAAGGATCTGCGTGCAAACTCCACAAACCATTACATCATGGCTTCTTATTTTCACTTTACTCATCACAACATCATTTTCAAAAATTACTCCAAGTTGCTGTAACCTCATGCGCGGCGTTACCATTGGTGGTTACTGGGACCTTGATGAAAAATATTACCCAAAATCAATTGCTTACTTTGAAAAGTTACGTCAAAAATATCCAGCGCTACACAACATTGCAATCATCTTATGGGATGGTCCATGTGCTGATGAAGATACCATCTATTTTTCCATAAAATGGATCGAAAAATTAGAAAAAGGAAACAAATTTTATTTGGATGCTACCGAATGGATTATACTGCATGAAGCTGGACACATTCATCACAATGATATGGCAAAAGAAGGATTAATTAACTTTGGAATGATTTTTTCATATTATTACTGTATTTATCAAGCATTCCTTCATTACGCTTCGAGCAATGCTTATGAAAGTTTTATGATAAATAGCAGAGTCTTTAAACCAACATGTGAAGTAGTTCAAGTAGCTGTTGAAAACAACTTAAAGAAAACATGCGAAGATCATAACAATAAATTTTACACGGGAGCTGCTGTCAGTGTCAGTTTTTTTGCAATAAAATTTTTATACTTAAATGCAACTCGTGAATACGCTGCAGATGATTTTGCAATGCAGCATTGTGATAATCCAGAGGCTTGGATTGCAGCATATGAATTTTTAGATCGTTTTGCACCACTTGGATTTTTACCAGGAATATTTCATTCATTCACGAAATATCGCCTTGATAGAATAAGCAAAGCATTTCAAGAAAAATTTGGTTATGAACTTGTCATAATTTCACAAAGCTTAGAGCCAGAATTTGTTGATTAAAATTTACAGATTTTATACATAAAAAAAGCGCTTTGAATTTAATCAAAACGCTTTTTTATTTTTGAAATTTTATTTATTTTTTAGCAATATTTGCTGCAGCGATTGCTTCACAAGTTTTTTTCCAACCACCAAGATCATCAAACTCATTTTTTTGCCCACGTTCATACAATTCTTGAATAGTCGATTCAATAGAACTCGTTCCACTTTTTACTGGAGTTTTCGTATCACTACGAAAGCTTGAATTATGACATAATTCAGGTGATAATTCTACAGTATCCACCGGAACATCTTTTTTTACAAAAACTTTTATTGGCGATGTTTTTGGTGCATTTTCAGCACCATTCAAACCTGCTGCAACTAATGCAACACTAACAAATAAAATGTTTTTCATGAAATAAGACCCCTTAAAAGACGTTTAAAATAATAAAA
>JAGOPI010000033.1 GCA_017992075.1 Candidatus Babeliales bacterium | reverse complement strand
AAGCTCAAAAGAAATTTGAAATATTATGTTATCCATACATAAAAAAATATCCAGAACTTGAAACAAGTGCTTCTTTAAAAGTTTTATTTTTCAAAAAACAATATACTAATTTTTTACAAAGCGATGTGTTAAAAAATGTCATGTTCGATTTTGGTATGAACGTTTTAGGATATACTAACACAATGATTTCTGGAGATGAGCATCCTGTTGGTGGACATAATGAGAAAAAAAGTACAGTTGTTAAAAAATCAGCAGAAGATCGTGCAAAAAATGAAAAAGAGTATGCAGAAATTGATGCGTTAGAAAAAAAAATGTTGAAACAGGAGCAACAAATAGATGCATTTGAAATATTGATTGATGAACATTCTGATAGATCCAATGTTGTAAGTGAGTATCATACAAAAATTCAAGAAATAATCGAGCAAATGAAAAAAGAAAAAGCACAACTTGATGCTTTAAAAATTGAAGTTGCAAAAGAAATTGTTGAACCTGAGTATCATAAAAAAGTTTCAGGATGGTCAACAATGACTAATGAAAAAGCTGTTGAAATTTTGACAGCATCAGTTTTAGATGAAAAAAAGGCAGTTGAAGCTGCTCAAGTGTTACTTGATGTTAATAAATCTTTTTCACCTGCAGAAATTGAACAAGCAGTTGTTGAAGAGAAGCAAGAAATTGCACAGATGCAAGATGCAGAACAACAAGAAAAATACACGCAAGCATTAACAGTTGCAGAAAAAGTATTGAAGGAACAAGTTGTACTTTCAGATATCGTCGATCAACCAATTTCAGATGAGTTTCGTGTAGCAATTCAAAAAGATGGTATAAACATTGCTCAGGATTTGCTTAAAAAAGGAAAAAATATTAACGAAATGATGGATGAGTCAAACTTTGCAAATGTTGATTGGTCTGATCAACAAATTGCATACGCCATGGGATATGTTCAATCATGCATGAATATTTTGCAACAAATTGCTACAAAACATTCTGTATTTTCAATAATTCGAGTCGTAGAAATTTTAAAAAATATTAACAGCGCTGTGTCACAAGTTCATGGTTAAAAAAGGAGATAAGTTGTTCAAAAAAAATTAAATGTGCTATGAAAATGATTGAAGGCTTTAAAATCTATTTTTTAAAAGGAGATAGTCTTATGATACATAAAAAATCGTTATGTACTTTCGTGTTGATCAGTTTTTTGTTCAGTTCTGAAAATATTGTTGCAATGTTGAACCGGAAACCAGTTGTGGCAAAGGAAACAGTGGTGCCATTAAATTATGCAATTTATAAATTAATGGCACAATTTATGAATTGTGAATTTGGATTGATTTTAGATGGTGATAATATGAATCAATCTATGCAAGATCAATGGGAACGATTTATTAAACATTATCCAAGAGAAATGGATCTTCGTAATGTTTCTAATTCATTGAATGCTTTGTATGGAAGTTTTGTTAAAAAAATTACAGGCTTCCGAGGCAATAACAAAAGATTTGAAGTATTATTAAAAAATAGCAACATAAATAATCGATCTTTGAAACTTATGCCTTTAGATGATTTTTTAAATCAAGATCAAGTTAAAGCAGCATTTATTGTTTTAGGCAGAGATGTTGCAAAAGATATGCAACCTATTTCTGGAAACCCAGATACTTTGCCAGGATCTGGGTCAATAATTACACCTCCGCCAGTTTCAGCTCCTGGAGAGCCAAAATTAAGAATAAAAACTTCGCCAGATTCTGAAGAAGAAGAAATGGTTCAGTTATTAACAGATCCAGAACTTGATCCTAAATCTCCAAAAGCTATTGAGGTTGCAAAAGAATTTCTTGGATTAGATAAAAAGCAAATTTCTGACAGAGATGAAATTGAACGAATTGTTGATGAAAGACTGGAAGAAATAAAAGAGATGTTTGCAGATCAGCCAAAAAAAGAAGAAACATTAAAACAAGCTGCAGACATTGCTAAAAATATTTTGGAGCGTCAAATAGATAATCCATCAGAAGATTCTGAAGAAGAAGAAATGGTTCAGTTATTAACAAGTTCAAAGCTTGATTCTAAATCTTTAAAAGTTATTGAAGCTGCAGCTAAATTTTTAAAGTTAAATGAAGAGCAAATTAAGAGCAAAGATGAAATTGAACAAGTTGTTGCTAAAAAATTGCAAGAAATACAACTTGTTCAAAATCCTGTAAAACAGGAGAAATTAGCAAGAGCTGCAGAAGTTGCTAAAGATATTTTGGAATATCAAATAGATAATCCAAATGTTTCATCAGGCGTTTCAGAAGCATTTCGTCAAACAGTTGCAGATCGTGCAAATTTGATAGCACAAACTTTGTTGAGCGATAATATTTCAGAGGTTACCAGCAACAATATTATGAAAGCATTGCAAAAAGCAAATATTATAATTTGGGGGATTAAGGAAAATTCAAATAAGATGGCATATTTGATGGGTTATGTACAAAGTTGTGTTTGGAATTTACCTTTACAATCTTTATCAAAAAATATTTCAGGTGATCAGGCTCAAGTAATTTCACGTGTTGCAGAAGTTTTAAAAACTATCAATAAACAACTAGCGCATCGTGCTTAAATAAAATTATAATTTTTAAAAACAAGGAAAAATTTATGAAATACTTCAAAAGAGTGTTAATTATTAGTTTAACATTGATGAATTATGAAATTCTTTTTTCAGGTTCTGAGGTAAAAATTACTTCTAGTGTTCGTAATTTTGTACAAAAACATATTAAAAGTATTGCAAAGCAAATTGTAGTAAATTTTTCTGAGAATGAAGAAGAAGAGGATTCAAAAATTATAGTGACTTTAGAAAATTTACAACAAGCTTTAACGAGCGAGCAAGCAGAGATTTTTGAGGATTTTGTAACGACTATTAATCAACAGTATATTATAGGTGCAGCGCAAGCAGAAGTTGATGTTGAACAACCAAAAAATATTGCTTCAAATAAATTAAAAACTATATTTGCTAATATAAAACAAAATATTCAAGAAGCAATAAATCAAGCTGAAAAGCAAAGGAAATCAAGAGATAAGCAAGTTAAAGAAAAAGCTTTGCGTGAACTTGGTGCAATGACATTTGCTAAAATGTTTTTAGGCGAAAAATTTATAGAATCAAGTTTCAAAGATAACGGTGTAATAGGTGATAGACTTATACTTCTTAACTATTATATTCCTTATATGAATGTTAAAATTTTATCTAAAAATCAAGCATTGTTAAAAAAATTAAAAGGTAATTTATCTTTAGATGATAGCTTTGATCTTGCGTTGCAAGCTTATCCTGAAGAAATGTCTGATGTTGAGCGTTCTGCAATTCAATTACATTTAAGTAATGCAGAAAAAGAAACTGTTATAGAAAATGTTAAATGGTTTTTAGTAGCATCAAATAACATGTTAGAATCTCGTCTTAAAGATTTACCGAACAAAGTTGCAAAAATTCAAAACATTGTAGAAGTATTGCGTGAAGTTAAGCAAATTTTATATAATTCGCGCCAAGCAGCAGGAATTCGTAATGGTTCTCGTGATGGTATAAAACCAAGTCCAGAATTACCAGAATTAATTGATGAAGAAGACTCCGCTAGATAATTCATTTTCAATTTGAAAAAATAAATCCTGTTGATAGTTTTGTCAGCAGGATTTATTTTTATTCCATTTCATAAAATCGACTAAAAATTTATAAGCAACTCTTGTTGCATAGGTTGATTTCCCGACATGTTCAAGAAGCATAACCATAACAAGG
Organism: Candidatus Babeliales bacterium; assembly: GCA_017992075.1. Taxonomy (GTDB): domain Bacteria; phylum Babelota; class Babeliae; order Babelales; family Chromulinivoraceae; genus JACPFN01. Next base: position 3,636 of record JAGOPI010000033.1, on the reverse strand, counting down.
GGTTCTGATTCGTTGATATAAAAATAACTGACAAACCATGCATGTTCCATATCGTTTCGATTTGTTTTTTCTTGATCAGGATCCTGATCCTTTGGACGTGTTTTGGTTTGTGCAGTTCCTGTTTTTGCAAAAATAGTTAAATTGCCGATTCTATTCATTTTTTGTGCGGTACCACTAATGGTTGCTTGTCGCATGCATTCTTGTAAAAATTGACGTGTTTGTGGGTAAATTTCGAGTGGTCGTTTTTCAAGTTCGCTTTCAAGTACAATGCGTGGCTTGACAAGGTATCCTTGAAAAATAGAACCGATCATGCAAGCAACTTGAATGGGTGTAACAAGTAAAAAACTTTGACCAATTGCTGCTGATAATGTTTCACCAGTCCACCAGCGTTCACCTTTATGAATAATTTTCCATTCATTTGTTGGAATTAAACCATGTTGTTCTGAAAAAGGTATGTTGGTTTTGCTGCCTAATCCGAATTTGTAAGCATATTCTGCAAGCGTGTCGATGTGTAATCGTTTTGCCAATTCATAAAATGGAATATTGCAAGAAAATGCTAAAACTTCATGCATGTTGATATGACCATGTCCTGTTTTGCGATGGCAGTAATATTTTCGATCTTTAAATTCTGTGTAGCCACAGCAGGTAAAATGTGCATTTGTGTTGACAATTTTTTCTTCAAGTACTGCAGCAACAGTAACTAATTTAAAAACAGATGCTGGAGGATATGTTGCATTAAAAGCACGATTAATAAATACTTTTTGTTCTTGCATTTTTTGCCATTGTTCAGAGCTTAATTTTTTTGAAAAAATAGTGGGATCAAAATTTGGTTTTGAAACTAGCGCGCGAATCAGGCCAGTTTTTGGATCCATAAGTATGCAAGATCCTTCAAGTTGATCATTCATTGCTTTTTCAATCATGAGTTGCAGATTTAAATCGATACTTGTATGCAAATCGGTTCCTGCAGACCCTGTTTTAATTTCTTGAGAATCAAGCAATGTTCCAAAAGAGTTCATTGATTGCATGGTTATGCTTGGGTCTCCACGAAGTGTTTCTTCAAAAAGTTTTTCAAGTCCCATTTTTCCTTGAGCGCAGAGTTGAATGTCGCCCAAATATCCTAAAATATGACTTGCAAGAGTATCGTATGGATAAAAACGTTCAAATTTTGTGTTGAAAATAATATTTTCAGTATCTGAACATTGTTCAGCAATTTGATATAGTTCATCACTAGAAATGTTTGGTGTGATTTCAAATTCAAGGCAAAATTTTTCAGCTCGTTTGATTTTTCTCAGTTGTTCAGTTACATCGATATTCAAAATTTTTGAAATTTTTTGTAAAGCTTGCAATTGCTCTGTGCTCAGATGTGAATTTCCTGAACCTTTCCATAAAAGTTGGGTAATCGGTTGATTGGTTGCAAGTGCTGTACCATGACAATCGACGATGTTGCCCCGTTGTGCAGGTACTGTTTTGAATCGTAAAAAATTTTTTTCACTACATTTTTTTAAACGTTCATGTTGAATAATTTGCAGATTGATTAAACGAAAACCGATGATTGAAAAATATGCAATCATCGCCCATGTAACCATGGTCAATTTATCGTTATAAATTTTTTTATGAATAATCATTTTGCCTTATTTCCTTTTTTTTGCTATTCCAAACTAGCTTTCGACTTTCTTGAAGTTTCGATGAACAGGTTTAGGTCCAGATATGGAATATAAATCAATTGTTTGAATTTTGGAAAGACTTAAATTTTGATCAAGCTATGCTAAACATGGTGAAAAACATTATATTTTCTTAGTCATCCCAGACTCCGATCTGGGATCCAGAAATTTAATAATCTTTAATCATAATAAATATTCTGATAAATCTTTCCATTCAATATTATTTTCTTCTATTAATTTAATTTTCCAAGATCTATTCCAATCTTTTAATTTTTTTTCTCGACTGATTGCTTGATAAGCCGTTGAATATTGTTCAACATGCACTAATTTTTTGATATTGTATTTTTGAGTAAAACCAGGAACAAGTAGTTGTTGGTGTTCATACATTCGACGAGCTAAATTATTGGTGACGCCAATATATAAAGTGCCATTTCTTTCTGAACATAAAATGTAAATAAAATATTTTTTCATCAGAATTATTTTAATGTCTGGATCCCAGATCGGAGTCTGGGATGACGTAGGATTTGATCTAACTTTTCTAGGAACAACTGAAAGTTGTTATGTTTTTAAATTTGTTCATATTCATGAGGTATGTATTACTATATCATGTATCAAATTTGTTTGTAGCTATGTTGTTGTATCTTTTTTAAATCCTTTATTTCTTTAAAAATTCCATAGGGTTCATCGTATGATATAATTCTTTTAAATCTTTGGTTGTGACATGAGTATAACGTTCGGTTGTAGAAAGAGAAGAGTGACCTAGTAACTCTTGAAGTGCGCGAAGGTTCATGCCAGCGTTTAAAAGATGCGTCGCAAACGAATGACGTAATTTATGGGGAGTAATTATTTTTTTAAACGGTAACTGTTTGCTTAAATTTTGTAAAATTTGTTGTAAACTTCGATCGGTCAATCGCGTACTGCTTGGAGTGATAAAAATGTACTCAGAGTCTTGACGAGTAATATCTTTCATACGTTCAGTTTGAATATATTTTAAAATTTGTTCTTTTGCTTTGTTGCCAAATAAAACGATACGTTGCTTATTTCCTTTGCCGGTGATCAAAACTGTTTTATGATCAAAATTAACATCGTTAAATTTTATGTGAGTTAATTCTGAACAACGAACACCGGTTGCATATAAAGTTTCTAGGATTGCACGATCACGTATAGGTCTTTTTGAAATAAAAACATCATCAGGCATTTTATCGAGCATGTAGGTAATTTCATCAGTTGTCAGATAGGTTGGTAATTTTTTGTTTAAACGCGGTGCGGTAAGTTTCAAATTGATTGCAATGTTGTTGCGGTGTAAATATTTTACAAATGATTGAAAACAGGCAACTTTGCGTCCAATGGAACTTTTTTGAACTTTTAAATTATGCAGATGCATGAAAAATTTTGGAACAGCTTGTTGCATCGAAAGCTCTATTTTTAAAGATTTTGATTCCCGTTCAGAGCCGGGAATGACAGCGTTTGTGTTTAAATTGTTCCAAAAAGTAAAAAATTGATTTAAATCATACTGATATGATTTGTAGGTATTGAGTGCAACGTTTCGTTCGATGTCTAAATAGGTTAAAAAATCATCTTTTTTTATGATTGCTTCTGAGTAATTCATGTTACTCCTTATTTTATTTTTTAATATGTCATTCCCGACTTTGAGCGGGAATCAAAGTCATTATTTTATTTTCATCATATTAAAATTAGTATGACAGAATAAATATTCGCTGACTATTGCAACATAGTTTGTTTCCTTTGATTCAAACAAAAAAATTACTGCATGTTTTGCAAAATTCTTTAATTTTTTTCGTTAAGTATGATCGCACATACTTAATAATCATGCGTCTAAGGTGGACCTTAGGTTCTGTGAACCAAATTATCTGAGCCATATCAACATTCCTACAAAATAAACAAAAGATAGAAAACTGTTAGCGCATTTATCGAATCGAGAAAAAATGCGACGAAAATGTTTTATTTTACTAAA
>JAGOPI010000008.1:31145-33093 GCA_017992075.1 Candidatus Babeliales bacterium | reverse complement strand
CTTTTGATTCGTTGCCAAATTGAAAAGATTCGAATGGTAAAAATCTATCAATTTTTGATTTTCATAAAAAAAAGTGTCAAGGATAGCGATTTGAACCTTTTTTTGGCTCTTTACAAATTGTAATGAAGATTTTGGTGTATTTAAAATTTTTAAATGCCAAAAGAAATCAGTATAAATTTTTTGATCAGAAAAAAAACGAAAAGGAAAAATAAAAGAATGAAATAATAATATTTGAAAAAAAACTATTTTAAGAATTTTCATAAAAACTCCCATTACCTACCATACCTTTATTTCAATCAAATAGTCAAAACTAAAAACTGCCATAAAAAAAATTTCCATCGCATTAGTACGAATACCAATGCGATGGAAAAAAGGAGAGTAGTAATGAAGCCTAAGTTAAAATTTGATACAAATGTTTACAATTGTAATTTTTTTATAATTTTACAGAAACACTTATATCATTAACAATTTTAACAGTTCTTGCTTTTCTGTCAACAGGTTTGGGCCTAAAAACGCAGGTTTTTTAAGCTTTATTTTAAATATCTAAGGATAACACGTCTGGATGAGCCTTGTCGAGTAGATTTTGTAAATTTGAATCAAAAAAAGGTGCCGTAATAATGATCTGATTTTGGCAAGAGATAAGGAAATTTACTAAATTTTCAAGTCGAATTTTATCAAAATCTGATATAAAATCATCAATTAACAACAACGGTTTTACATAGTCCCCTCTTTCAAAAAGAACTAAAGATAGCTTACAGAGCAAAGAAATCAATTTTTGTTGCCCCCGAGATGCAAAAATTCGTGCTTTTTTACCTCTAATCTGAAAGATTAGATCATCCAAATGAGCTCCAAACATGGATCGCTTTAAAGCTCGTTCTTGATAGGCTAAATGATCAATTTTAGCCATCAAAATAGCCTCAGAATCACCACAAGTAACAATTTTTGAGTCATAACTAATAGATACTTCATAAATTCCATCAAAAAACTGTTCTATCAGTTGATTAACAATACTTTCTACCTGAAGCATCATATTTTGACGTAAAGTTTGAATTTTAATCGTAATTTCAATTAATTTTTTAGTCCAAATTTCAAATTCTAACGTATCGTGCCCTTGGTGATATCGTTCTAAAAAAGCATTACGATGTTGCAACACTTGCTTAAATTCACGATAAATTTCAAGTGTTTCAGGATGTGCCAAAAGCACTGCTTGATCAATAAACGCACGCCTGCCTGCAGGATATCCTTTGATCAAATCAATATCATTCTCAGTCAACGTAACAACTTGAAAAAATGACAAAATTTCTTTATGAGAAATTACTGATTTTTGATCAAATTTAATTGATTTACGTTTTGCGCAGTATCCAATTTGAATAGAATGTTGTTCTGCTAATTTTTCAATACTAAATTCGCCTTTTAAAAAAAAAGATTCTGTTCCTGCATGCATCAAATCTGAAATGACATGTGATCGAAAAGATTTAAAATATGAAAGATAATAAATAGCTTCTACGATTGATGTTTTGCCAACACCATTATTTCCAGTAATAAGTGTAATCGGTGCAGAAAAATATAATTTTTTATCTACAAAACAACGAAACTGTTGGAGCTGTAATTCTTGTAAAAACAATGCAATCTCGTATTAAGCGTTATTCGCAGAAACAGGCATTACTAAATACATCAAATGATACATATCGCCTTCTGCTTTAAAAATAATTGGACGAGTATTATTTTTTAAAAAACAGGTTAATTTGTCAGCATCAAATGACTGTAACCCTTGTAAAAGATATGGAGAATAAAAACGCATTTCTAATTTTTCTGCATCAAAATTACCGATTTGCAACGTTTCTTCCAAATTTCCAACATCATTATTTTTCATAAAAACTTTTAATTGATCTTTATTAAAAGTAAAATTAGTCGCTAAAAACTGCCCTGAAAGTAAACATGAAGATCA
>JAGOPI010000008.1:0-31135 GCA_017992075.1 Candidatus Babeliales bacterium | reverse complement strand
CATGAAGATCGGCGTAAAGTTTTAACAAAATCGGTTTTGCTTACTGTTGCTGGAATAAAAGAATCATGCTGTAAAATTGATTCATATTTTGGAAATTCATCTGCTAAAAGTCGTGTAAAAAAATTAAAATGGTCACCAGAAAATACCAGTTGCTGTTCACAAATGCCTAGAAAAATCGATGTTGCAGTTGAATTTTCAAGTATTTTTTTCAATTCAAAAATTGCACGACGCGGTAACAACCATTTTTTTTCTTTTTCTAAAACATAACGATCAGAGGTAACTTGCGCTAAACAATGTCCATCAGTCGAAGTTAATTTAAATTCTTTTGCAGAAATTTCTAAAAAAAGACCATTCAATGAAGGTGTTGCATTATTTTGAGGAATGAGAAAAGAGACCTTGCCAAGCATATTTGATAAAAATTGAGCATCCATTTGCATCAAATTTTCAATGCGTTCTGGAAGCGTTGGAAACTCTTCTGCACTTTTAATATTGAATGAAACGTTAATATGTTGCTGTGATTTTAAGGTAATTTGACTGTCATCAAAAATACATTCGATATCGCCTTCCATTTCTTTAACAATATCAAATATCTTTTTCCCTGGAACCAAAAATTGTGCGAATTCTGTAGTACTTGTTGAAAGTAAACAGCTATATTGCAAGCTAATTTCCAAATCTGTTGCTTTTAAAATCAACTCTTTATTTGAAATTTGAAATAAAATACATGATGTTGAAGAAATTGTAGTTTTTTTAGTACAAATTGGTTGCATGAAAAATAAAGTCGTCAATAAATCTTTTTGACTTACGATAAATGAATAACTCATGAAAACCTTTCTGTATTGTCATAAAAAATGGAACTGGATTTAGTATACAAAAAGGAATTCGTTTTCTCAATTAATCTCTTATTTTTTTATACATGAATATAATCTACTTCTCGTGGCGAATTTGCAGTTTTTTCTTGATACTCATTTGCAAAATTTGAAATTTGACGATCTTCTGTTTCTTTTAAAATTGTACTTGCATTATCTCTTTTCATAAATGGAATTTTTAAAAATTCATCATTCACTTTTGCTTGAAATTTCCATTTTTTAGTTTCAGGGTCCTTAACCCAATCATGATCTGACCTTTCTTCTGTCCTTTTATGACTTTGTTCAACTTTTTCAGAAATTTTAAATTCTGATTGATTCCGCTTGTTAAGATTTTTTTCTAATTCTTCTGTTGATTTTTGACCTTGCTCACTAGCTTTTCGCACTCCCTCAATTCCTTTTTGATACCAACGTTTTTCTTCATTAGTCGCTTCTACTTCATAATTAAAACTTGATCGAGAATCATCAAACCATGTAGATTTAAATACTTTTCCTTCAATATTTGTGTACATATAACCGGACATAGCATGACCCAATTCATTTGTAACATAATTAAAGAAATAAATATTTTTACAACGTACTTCTTTATTAACAACAATCTCTTGAATAACCGTTCTTATTGGTTCTTTAAGAGAAGAAATAGATAAAAATGATTTTGATAAATTTGCAGGAATTATTGTATTAAAACTATCTTCCTCTACATAATTTAATCTTTTGATTAAATAATTTTGATTAACATAATTCATAGGAAAAAATTTGGTATGAAAACTAAAAGTACAATTTATAGTATCTACAATATTTGCAGATAATAGAATTATTTTTTTATGAAAAGGAACTGTAATGTCTTTTTGAATCGATGCTTGAATTTGCGTTATTTTTTGCATATTTCGACTAAAAACTTCTGGCGTAAACCATGAAGTATGTGGCATTTTAATACTCACAAGATTAACAATTTCTCTGCTATCATAAGAATAAGTCTTACCAGTAGCAGTCATTGTAGCAGCTTGACTATAATTAGGAGGTGTTTGATTTAAAGCATAAAAATAAAAATTAAAATATTCATCACCATAATCTTTAATATGAAGATTCATTTCTTTTGAAAAAAATGAATTGCCCATTATAATAGGATAAGAAATTTTCTCTAAATCATGATTATCAAATTGATTTGTTATCTTAAAAGCTTCTATGTTTTTTTTACCGCCAGAATAACAACTTGTAATTGATAAGGATTTCATTAAAAAATTATTTTGTAAATCTTTTAACAATTTTACAAAATCAGAATCTTTAACTTTCTGAGGTTTGCTTGTTGAAATTCCTGCAGTAAACTCATCCGAACCATGTGCTATTAAATAAATATTCATCAAAAATTGAGCATGTTCAGGCTTTATTTCATTTAAAGCTGCTATTAAACGTTGGCCTACGCTAGTAGTATCATAAGCTGGATAATGATTAAAAGCTAAAAAATTCATAGATCTCGCATATTCATCTCTTTTTCTTCCCCAGTTCATTGTTTCTGTTGATATAACTGATTTTTGACGACCTTGCTCAAAATCAGTAAGTGAATCTTCAGGAATAGCTTCAAAAGTATAATCTTTTAATTTTGAAATTTGCAATCCTAACATATCATCATCCAAGTCTCTCGAAACTAATTTTTGTGGTATCCATAATACATAATCATTAGAAACATCTTTTACAAAATTTGTAGACCATTTTACAGTATCTTGATAAGTTATAAAAATTTTCAATAAATTTTTATCATAAGTATCAGTAATGTTATCCCGAATAAATGCAAACACCTCTGAAACATGTCTTTTATTATTATGAAATTCATCATAAATTTTTTTAAAATCAGGATAATCTTCTTTCATATGAGCTTGAACATGATTTACAATTTTTTCCATTAAATTCATGGTATATCGAGAACACATTGTCATAACTCCATCACTCAATGCTTGTTGTAAATCTAACAGCACCGGAAATTGATCACTTTTAGAACCTGTAAATTTTTCATCAAAATCATTTAAAATCATCATATTTATTGTTTTATCTGATCCAAAACAACTAAAAAAAAATCCCAAACAAAATAAAAATTTACAAAAATTATTACCAATCATCGAAAAAACTCCAAGCTAAAATTATGTCTTAACTAAATTAGACATATCCTAATTAAATTAAAATAGTCAATATTTTATGCTCGAAGATGGTATTTATCATATAATTCTCGTAAATGAGACAATTCTAAATGGGTATAAATTTGAACAGTATTAATTTTTTCATGACCAAGTAAAGTTTGAAGATGTCGCAGATTAGCACCACGTTTAAGTAAATGAGTTGCAAGAGAATGACGCAGCACGTGCGGAGAAATGCGATGCATCAATCCAGATTTTTTTGCAATATCTTTCACAATTCGCCAAAATGCTTGCCGTGTAATATGATCAACTTTCCCTGCATACAAAACTGGAAATAAAAATTCAGTTTGACGTTTTCCAACCGGCCCAATTAAATGACTATGAATTTTTATTAAATAGACTTGAAGCAAAGTTATCAATTCAGGAGGCAATGGAATAATTCGCTCTTTGCCACCTTTACCACAAACTTGAAGGCATTTTTCTTCAAAATTAAGATTTGTTGTTTTTAATTCAACTAATTCACTCACACGCATTCCACAAACATATAACAAAGAAAGCATAACTTTATTGCGTTGACCCGGCAGTGAAATATCTAAATCAGCAGCTTCAAAAAGGGATTGCATTTGTTCTTGAGTTAAGTGACGTGGTAATTGCTTGGGAAGTTGTGGAAACATTACACCATTGGTAAACGGAACAAAATCATGGTACCGCGAAAGATAATTTGCCAAGGTCTTGAGCGCTGATAACTTTCGAGAAGCACTCTTAGGCCCCAACTCCATCTCTTGGCGCATGTGTTTTAAAAAGTCTTTAACATGATTTGAACTAACTTGAGCTAATTGATCAATATTATGATTTTTTTTTAAAAAATCTAAAAACTGAGTAATGTCGCGATTGTATGCTTCCAAAGTATTACTTGCAACACATTTTTCAGAAACTAAATAATCCTGAAACTTTAAAACTAACTCATCCATCTACTACTCACTCAATTTTTAATATGCTCGTCCTACAATCACATCACCTTTTGAGATCATGCTACAACCAAAGCAAGTTGTAAGTTCATTTTTTTCAATCATACAACGAATTGATGCGCCAAATTCTTTTAATTTTTGTTCACATTCGTGCATTTGACACCAACCAACTTGATAAATTCCATTATTTGCTTCCAACTCTTTTGCAAACTTTTCAAGTTTATCTGCTTTATGCCACATTTGTTCATAGCGCTTTTGTGCTCGAGCAAAAAGTTCTGCCTGAATAGTATCAAGTTTTGAAATAACCCATGATTCAATACTTTTTGCAACTACTGTTTCTTTTTCTTTACCAAGTCGAGAAACTGCAACGATCACGCCTGCTTGAATATCACGAGCACCAACTTGAATGCACAACGGCACACCTTTTAGTTCCCATTCATAAAATTTTGCACCAGGAGATTGTGTTTCATCAGTATCAGCTTTGACTTTAATGCCAATCGCAGTTAATTTTTGAGTTAAGTTCTGCACATATGCCAAAACTTCATCTTTAGTTTCTTTTTTCAAAATTGGAACAATGACAACTTGGATTGGCGCAATTTTTGGAGGAAGAATCAATCCTCGCTCATCACCATGACTTGCAATCACAGCACCAACTAAACGCGTTGTTGTACCCCAACTTGTCAAATATGGATAAGATACTGAACCGTCTTGATTTTGAAATTTCATATCAAATGCATGTGCAAATGTTTGCAAAAGTAAATGAGATGTTCCCATTTGCAAAGCTTTACCATCTATCAAAAAAGCTTCAAAGGTGTAAGTTGCTTCAGCACCAGGAAATTGTTCATGTTTTGTTTTTCGACCTTTGATAACTGGAATTGCTAAATAATTTTGAGCAAGGTTAACGTATTCATTAAGCATAGTCATCACTTCATCTTGAGCTTCATCTTTCGTTGCGTGAGCCGTATGACCTTCCTGCCAATAAAATTCTGTTGTTCGCAGAAATGCTCGTGGTCGTTTTTCCCAACGCACAACATTTGCCCATTGATTAATTTTGAGTGGTAGATCACGCCATGAAATAATCCATTTTGCAAACATATGATGAATCATCGTTTCAGATGTTGGACGAACAACTAATGGTTCTTCAAGTTCTTTGCCTCCAGCATGCGTTACAACAGCAAGTTCTGGTGCAAAACCTTCCACATGTTCTGCTTCTTTTTGCAAAAATGATTGTGGAATAAAAAGAGGAAATAATGCATTTTCATGACCTGTTACCTTAATACGACCATCTAAAACATTTTTAATATTTTCCCAGATCGCATTACCATACGGACGAATGACGATGCAACCTCGCACAGGTGCATGATCTGCAAGTTTTGCTTGAGCAATAACTTCTTGATACCATTCTGGAAAATTTGTTTTGATGTCAGGCAATTTATTCATAAAAATCCTTAAATATTTTTTCTCGTTTTTGTTATTTTAAAAACTGTATCCTCGATCAGTGTCGAGAATGACGGAAGAAAAAATCCTTGATTGCATTGTAAAGTCACTTACAAAAGTATATCGTATACAAAAGCAAGAATCAAAAAAGAACCAAAGGTATATCGTTGAATTCAAAGAATGATGAAACTATTACAATTCAAAAAATTAAAGATTTAGCTACAAATCTTGTACATGAACGCGAATGGCAACAATTTCATACCCCAAAAGATTTAAGTATGAATTTATCAGTAGAATCAAACGAACTTTTAGAAAAATTTTTATGGATCACATCAAAAGATTCTTTTTTAGAAATTGACAAAAATCGTCAAGAAATTGAAGATGAAATCGGTGATATTTTATTTTCAATTGTACGTTTTTGCTCTGTTGCCAATATCGATGCAACACAAGCTTTTTTGCAAAAAATTGAAAAAATTAAACAAAAATATCCGATAGAAAAATCAAAAGGTAAACATAAAAAGTATAACAAACTTTAAACCTATGCTTTTTTAATATACCCTTGGCGCAGCTCTTCTTGATAAAATAAATATACGCCATATCCAGCAATAAAAAGTGCTATAAAAAAATGATGTGTAACTTGTGCACCGAGCAATAACCAATCAAAAAAAGCTGTAAACAACGGAATAATACATCCCATAAAAGACAATAACGTTACGGTGTATCGTTTCAACAGTCGAGCATACAAATTATAGTAAATGACGTTAGTCAGTAAAATAATAGTAATCATCCAAAATATAAATTCTGGCATATGACCCCAGGGAAGCGTTGCATTTTGCTCCCACAAATAAGCAAATCCAAAAGATTCAATCCCTGCAACAAGCATCGCTATACCATTAATCATAAGTGGTTGATAACCTTGAAGCACAAGCATGCGTACATAAATCCAACCAAGTGCTCCAAAAATAACCGAAAGAACAATTAAGCCATACGCAGCATGTACATTAATGCAAAAATGAGATTGCGATAAAATAAATGAAGCAATACCCGTAAATCCAATTAAAAATCCAACCCATTTTTGACGTGTCATTTTTTCACCAAAATAAAAATATGAAAAAAAAGCAGAAAAAAATGGTGTTAAATTAAAAATTAAAGCAGAGCAAGAGGCTGAAATTGATTGAAGTGCAATAAATTCTGTAATGTATGGCATAAAAATATGAATTGTTGCAAAACCAATCCACCAAGGAATCATGCGTAAAGGTATCTTTTCAAATTTTTTATAAATAAGACGTTGCATTGTTAAAAGCAAACATCCAGCAATCGTCATACGTATTGCAATTAAAAGTACCGGCGACATAAAATTTAAAAGAATTTTTGCAATCGTAAATGATGCTGCAAAAATTGCATACAATGCAAAAATTAAAATCATACAATAATATCCTTAAATTTTGTGATGAGAATGTCGCTCTTCGGCAAGTTCCTGTTGATAAAAAATTAAAAGTCCTATTGCAACACCTATAGAACAACCAAAAAATTCCCAAGTTAGTGGTTCACTAAGCATGAAATAACCCAATAATGCTGTAATGATTGGCATAACAAATGAAAATAATATTACCAAGGTTGCACTATGAATTTTGAGCAAATAAGCATTAAAATTATACGCAATAAGATTTTGTAAGATCATCATCAAAAGCATATAACCTAAAAAATCATAAAAATGTCCGGGTAAAATATAAGGTTCAGTTTCTAATTTGAAAGATTGAAAAAAACACATCATACCGCCCATCGTTAAACTTATTCCATTTAAAAAATAAGAATTAAAATCTGAACGTTGATCCATGAGATATTTCATAAGGACCCAACCTAAGGCTGTCGCAGCAGAAGCAATAATCATCACAATTTCTGCAACAGATAAAAATCCTAATCGCCAAGTTGTATCTATTATCTCTTCAAAACCATTTTCCATAAGCAATGGCGAAATTGATGCGCAAGCAATAACCATTCCAAGAATTTTTTTCCAAGTAATTTTTTCATTAAACATCCACCAAGAAAAAAATAATGAAAAAAATGGACTTAAATTATAAATAAAAGCAACTTTTCCCGCAGAAAGATACTGTAAGCTCCAAGCTTCATTTGCATTAGTTAAGTAGACATTAAAAACTGCAAGTAAAAAAATATACCACGCATCATTCATGGAAATTGATCGAAATGAAACGCGGTTATACCATAAACGATGGAGCAAATAGGAACAGACTCCAGCTGTCATCATCCTGGCTCCAGTTAAAAAAACAGGTTTTGAAAAAAGTAATGCTTGTTTTGCAAAAATAAAAACCACAGCATACAAAGCGTACAGCAACATAATTTGCATCATGTTAAAAATCCTTCAATTTTTTATTGTGACGCCTGCAAATTTTCATCTATTACCTTTACTCTATTAATTTGAATAGCTTTGCCTGTTTGTGTATCAATTTCTACCCAAATTCCAGTCATGATAAAAGGAGGTTCTGTATCAACGACATATTTTGTAGGCATCTGACTTTTAAAGCGTTCAATCATCATCTCTTTTTTCATGCCAATTGATGAGTTTAACGCCCCAGACATTCCTAAATCAGAAACATATGCTGTTCCTTTTGGCAAAATTCTTTCATCTGCTGTTGGAACATGAGTATGAGTACCAACTACACAACTGACTCGACCATCTAAATAATAACCTAAACAAATTTTTTCAGCGGTTGTTTCAGCATGCATATCAACAATAATCGTATTTGTTTTATGTTTCAAAAATGAAAGAATAGTATCCATCGCTTTAAACGGACAATCAACATGCTCTTTCATAAAAACACGTCCTTGTACATTGACAACAGCAATCAAATGACCATTACAATTAAAAGTAGTGACACCAGATCCAGGGCAATCAGTACCAAAATTTGCCGGACGAATTACATTGGTATTGTTACGTAAATAATCATAAATTTCATTTTGATCCCAAATATGATTACCAGTAGTGACAACATTTACACCATTGTGCATGAGTGACTCTACAATTCGTGAAGTAATACCGCGACCATTGTGATTACTATTTTCACCATTTACAATAGTTGCATCAATAGAATATTGTTTTTGAAGATTTGTTAAATGCTTTTGCAACATCATTCGACCAGGTATTCCAACCAAATCGCCTAAAATCAAAACTCGAACGGTTGATTTCATTATTTATTACCTTGCATATTCAATAACGCGTTTTTCTCTAATTACATTTACTTTAATTTGACCAGGAAAATTCATTTCTTTTTCAATCATTTTGACTACTTCTCGTGCGAGTACTTTTGCATCATCATCACTCAAACTATCTTCTTCTAAAATAATTCTAATTTCACGACCAGCTTGCAATGCATAAGCTTTTTTTACTCCATCAAAAGAATACGCAATCTCTTCTAATTTTTCTAATTTTTTGATGTAAGCTGTAAATGTTTCGCGACGAGCACCTGGACGTGATGCAGAAATGGTATCGGCAATTACAACAATGGTTGCGTAAATTGAAACGAATGGAACTTCTTCATGGTGCGCAGCAATAGCATTAACAACAATATCAGATTCTCCACATCGTTTTGCAATTTCTGCACCGATCAATGCATGAGGTCCTTCAACTTCTGCAGTAACTGCTTTACCAATATCATGTAAAAGTCCTGATCGAAGTGCAATAGCACCATCAAGACCAAGTTCTTCTGCAATCATACGAGCGAACAAACCAACTTCTTTACAATGTTGTAAAACATTTTGAGAATAACTTGTTCTAAAATAAAGCTTACCAAGTAATGTTATAATTTCAGGATGAACACCTTGTAAATTAAATTCAAGTACTGCATTTTTGCCATATTCTTGAATCAATTCATCAATTTCAGATTCACATTTTGCAACTGTTTCTTCAATGCGTGTTGGATTAATTCTTCCGTCTTGCACCAAACGCTCTAAACTTCTTTTTGCAACTTCACGACGAATTGGATTAAAGCCAGAAATTGTAATCATTTCTGACGTATCATCAATCACAAATTCCATACCAGTTGCCATTTCTAAGGATTTAATGTTTCGACCTTCTTTACCGATAATGCGACCCTTCATTTCTTCATTTGGCAACTGAACAGAACCTGAAGTAACTGATGGAATTTCATCGACTGTGTAACGTTGCATTGCAGAAACTGTAATTTCTGCTGCGCGTAATTTTGCAGAATCACGAGCTTCCTGTTCAATTTTTTGAATCCATTTTTCAGCACTATGAACAACTTCAGCTTCTAAAGTTTTGAGTAAAACTTCTTTTGCTTTTTCTCGATTCATGCCGCTTAATTGTTCAAGTTTTGAAATTAAATCTTCATATAAAGTCTTTAATTTTGCTTCACCAGCACGCAAGACATCGTTTGTTTTTAAAAGTTCACGTTCTTTTTGTTGTAATTCATGACGAATATCGTCTAAACGTTGTTCTTTTTTTCCCAAACCTTCGTATTTTTGATTTAACTGTTCACGTTTAATTTCAAGATCAACGCGTTCACGTTTTAATTCAAGTTCAAATTCTTTGCGACGTTTATATAATTCATCTTTAATTTTTAAATAAGACTCTTTTTTTTCATGTTCAATAACTTGACGAGCAGATTCAAGACGTTCTTTTGATTGATTAAACGCAGATTGCGCTTGAAAAATCTTTTTTTGAGCATAAAACAAAATAACTACACCAAAAACAATGGTGCCGATTCCGGCCATTAATAACATCATTTCTATCATTTCAAATATCCTTCACGCTTGAAACTTTTAACTGATTTATAGCGTAGTGTGCTATAAACCCCATAAAGAGCTTAAATTTGTGCACTCTTAATTCAATTAATATAAATAACCTTAAATTTTAATAAATAAGCCTTGTCATGCACAAGCATTCCAAGGCTTATTTAAATTTTTTTTGCAAATTATTTTGAATTACAAAATAACTTCATTTTCATTATCTAAAAGCATCATAATCTTCTCCGAATGATTTTTTTCTTGCTGCACATCTTGCTGTAATGATAAAAGTTCTTCAGTAGCTTTTAATGCAATAAGTACAGCTACTTTTTTTACATCACCCATCATAGATGGTTTAGCTGCCAAATCTTTCATCATATGATCCACTTTTTGGACCACTTCAAGAACAAATCCATCATCTTCGTCGCTGACAATTGTGTAGAGTTCGCCAAAGATTCGAGCTTTATACTTTTTCAATATTTTGCTCATTACTTGCCTACTTCTCTTTTATTTCAATTAATGCATCAATACTATGCAATAAATTGTCAACAACCATCTTTGTTACAACTTTTTCTTGACTTAATTCTTCAAGATCTTTAGTTTCTGCAACCAAAGATCCTTCAAGTGCTCTCATTTGCCCCTGAAGATCTTTATGCTTCAATTTTAATGAAGCATTTTCATCTTTTAAAGCTTTTACTATTTCAATAAGACGAACGACTTTTTCTTCAAGCAGATGCAAATTCAGATTAGATTTTGAATGTTGCCTTTCTTTACCTTTTGCCGGTATAGCTTCCATAACAAACTCCTTTTTTATTTTCTTATACAAGCCTTGTCACTGCAAAAAATGTAGTAAGCCTTCTTCAACTTCGTCAAGAATCAGAAGAAAAATGCAAAAATCTCGTTTATCCGCGAGCTGTTTGTACAATTTTCTTAAAGACCGTTGGTTCAAAAATTGCAATTTGACTTAACATTTTACGATTCAATTGAATGTTTTTCAATTTCATATCATGCATAAAACGGCTGTAAGAAATTCCATTATCACGAACTGCAGCATTAATACGAGCAATAAATAAAGCACGCATACTGCGTTTTTTCATTTTGCGACCTTTAAATGCATATGCAAGCGCACGCATTAAAGTTTCTTTTGCACGACGGAAGACATTTTTACGTTGGCCGAAATAGCCTTTTGTTTGTTTCAATAATCGTTTATGACGACGATGTGTAACTTTACCAGCTTTAATTCTTGACATAATATAACCCCTTTATCTTATGAATATGGTAAAAGACGAGCAATGTGACCATGATCGCTTGTGCAAACGATACGGCCGCCACGAAGATTACGTTTACGCTTTGTTGTTTTTTTTGACAACAAGTGTCTTTTTCCTGTAGCAGAATACTTGAACTTATTTTTTAGCTTCTTAAATCTCTTTTTTGCACCTGAATGTGTTTTCATTTTTGGCATAATTAAACCTTATGTTATTTTTTTGCTTTCAAATAGTATATTCGAGACCAAAAACGTCCTGTTGCAGCATCTTTTTCACAAATCAAATCAGTCATGCCTTTTTCAGCAAGCGATCGATCAACTTGATCAAAAAAATCTGAACCGACAGTTCTCATGCCATCTATCTCTCGACCAGAAAAAACCAAAGTTACTTTTAATTTATGACCTTCTTTTAAAAAGCCAATTCCTTGATTTAATTTAGTCAAATAATCGTGTACCCCGATCTTAGGTCGCATCTTAATTTCTTTAATCTTGATGACTTTTTGCTTTTTCTTACTCTCAGACATTTTTTTCTTTTTAGCATATTGGCTTTTACCAAAATCCATGATTTTAACTAATGGAATTTCATCTTTGTCAGATAAAAGAACCAAGTCCATTTCACTTCTTCGAGCTAAACCTAACGCTTCATCTCGAGATAAAACTCCAAGATTTTCTCCATCTTCAGAAATTACACGCACTTTAAATGCGCGAATTTCTTCATTAATAAGCTGTGAGTCTGCTTTGTTTTTCAAATTTAAGCCTTATTGTTAAACGCCTAACATAGCGCTTTTGACTTTTGTTGCAATGGCTTCAACAAGCGCCTTATTTTCTTTTAAAAGCTGATAAGCTTGATCGCGTCCTTGAGCAAAATTTTTGCCTTCATACGCAAGCCATGCACCATTTTTTGTAACAACTTCATAAGTTATTGCAGCATCTAAAAGATCCAATTCTTTGCTAATGCCACCATCAAACAACAAATCAACCTCTGTTGATTTGAATGGAGCCGCAACTTTATTTTTAACTGCTTTAATTGCAACACGATTTCCGAAATGAGTTTCATCTTTTTTCAAAGAACCAATTCTGCGAACATCTAAACGCAAAGAAGCATAAAATTTTAAAGCTTTACCGCCCGTTGTTGTTTCTTTTGGTCCAAACGCCATACCGCTAATTGTTTGACGAATTTGATTAATAAATAATAAAATCGTGCTTGATTTGTGAACTACTGATGCTAACTTTCGTAATGCTTGAGACATTAAACGCGCTTGCAAACCAACATGAGCATCACCCATATCACCTTCAAGTTCAGCACGAGGCACTAAAGCCGCAACTGAATCGATAACGATAATATCAATAGCTCCTGAACGAATTAACATTTCTGCAATTTCAAGAGCTTGTTCACCGCAATCTGGCTGAGAAATGATTAAATCATTGATATTTACACCAATTTTTGCAGCATAAGCAGGATCTAAAGCATGCTCAGCATCAATAAAAGCACATGTTCCACCATTTTTTTGAGCTTCAGCAATAGCATGAAGCGCTAAAGTTGTTTTTCCAGATGATTCAGGACCAAAAACTTCTACAATTCTACCAACTGGATAACCGCCAATACCGATTACATGATCAATCTGCAAAGACCCAGAAGAGGTTGCCATAATTTTATTATTAGGTTGTTCCCCTAAAAGCATAACGGAGCCTTTTCCGTATTGCTTTTCAATTTGAGAGAACGTAACTTCAAGAATTTTTTTTCTAGAACTTTTGTCAGTGTGCGATTCAGAGCGCTTTATAGCCTCTTTTTCTTTCATGTTTAAACTTCTTTTGTAAATTGGAGGAGTTCATTTTTGATTTCTATCTTGTTATTAAGTGTAGCAGTTCTATATAAAGAAGCAATAAAACCCTCTTTAATTTGATATAATTTCATATAAAACATCACACGTCCCAGATGTTCTTTTTGCTCTTTAAAAAGTTCTGGATTAACCTTAGAAATTGAATCTAATTTAATTAAAATTCCATCAGTTTTTGTTTTTACTGATGCCATTGAACCTTCATGTTGCATGCCTTTTAGCGCTTGAGCAACTTCATTTTCTTTTAAAATAGGGCTCTGTTCAATTTTGCCATCTTTGTTTTCAAAGCTTGCTTGAGCAATCGTTGCCCCATATTTTGTAGCAAGTTCAGACAATTTCATATGGTTTGCATCTTTAAAAGCTGCTGCAAGTTCATCCTTAAGCTTTGCATTCGCCTTTTCTTCAAAGTAAAGACTTAAAACCTTAGTCTTAACTTCAGATAATGCCGGAAGTCTGCTTTTTTCAACTTGAGAACATAGTAAAATCGCTCCGAAATCTTTATCTAAGAAACTAGTATATCTTCCTTCTTCAATTCGAAACAGATGAATGCCTTCGATGCTCGATTTTTGAGCTTCAAGAGGAATTTCTACTTTAACACCTTTATAGCGCTCAATGAATTTTTGCAACGATTCTGGATTATATTTAGCACCACTTACAATACGTGAGGCATCTTGCATGAAACGTTTTTTGAATTTTTCAACAGTAAGATCTTTTTTAATTTCAGCTTCAACTGATTTAAAATCTTTATATTTCGTTGGATGCTTTGCAACGCGCTGTATCAATTCATAGCCGCGCGCTGTTTTTAATGGAATTGAAACTTGACCATCTGTTGCCAAATTATCAAATGCCATTTCAATTATTGTAGGATCAATATTTTTATCATCTTTTGTGAAAAAATTAGACAAACCGCCACGAGTAGCAGATTTTAAGTCCTGTGAAAATTCTTTAACAAGATCTTCAAATTTTGAAGTGTCTTTTTGTGCTGTTTGAGAAATTTCTTCAATTTTAATTCTTGCATCCATGTCCGTACTTGTTTTTGGATCAATCACCAAGCGACGAATTTGTATTTGAGCTGGCTCTAAAACATAACGATGCATTTTATTTTTATCATAAAAGGCTTTTGCTTCGTTATCAGAAATTGGTGCAATAAATTGTGATGGAATAAATTTCCACATGGTTCCTGCTCGACGCTGTATCGTTCTAAATTGATCCGCAATTGAAGGTTTTTTATAAAATTTATTTAAAATTTCATCCGATGGTGTATCAGCTTTCACTTCTGCCAAATATTTTTGATATGGTAGCGCAAAATACGAATATTTTTTATTTGCTAATTCAGCATTATATTGCAAAATCATTTCAAATTCTGGAACATACACTGTTGCATCAACTAAGCCAAATAATAATTTATTTTTAGCCTCAAGCTCCATTTCTTGTATAAAATCTTGCATGCTATGAGGAGCAATCGCTTTTTGAAAAGCTTCTTGATCTAAAGATCCATCAGCCTTGAAAAAGTGTGATGGAAGTTGTTGAAGCTGTTGTTGTAATTGTTGGTCAACATAACTTGGATCTACTTGCATGCCAATTTTATCCATTGCATGTTGCGCTAAAAGACTACTAACGGCAACTTGAACAGTTTCTTTTTGTATATTTTTATGAGGAAATGCAAAACTTTTTTGTCGATACATTTCTTGTTGTTGTTTTGCTAATTTAAGCATTTCTTGAAATTTTTGTTGAGAAATTGATTGTGCGTAAACTTTGACAACCCAATCTTTACTTTCTCCAAAGTTAAATATTGCAATACCACTACCAAATGCCATCATAAATAAAAAGGCCCAAAGAAAAATTTTATAAACATTGCTGTGAATTATTTTGCGCATGATAGCTATCATAAGACGTCCTTCTTGTTTATATGAACTGCTTTACACAATTTTTATGTCAGTACGTTTAATTTTTTCAAACATTAAGATTTTATCGACTATTTGTTGCACATCTTGAACAGAATCATAAGACTTTGTGACAACTTGATACCAAGCTCTTCGAGATTTTCCAGATGCCGATTTACTTGATTTCACTTTGATTTCAACATCAATTTTTCGTTTTTTTAATCGCTGTACCATTTGCTCTGCAGATATTTTTTTACCAAAACCCGCAAGCATTGCAAAATACTTTCCTGATTTTAAATCTACAGTAGCTTCAACTTTTTCAACTTTAACTTTTGAAGCATCTGTTTTAATCATTGAATTTTCTTCAACCGCATCGGGCAAATTTGCAAGTAATTCTTCTACTTGCGCCTGTTGATTATTTTTATCAGATTCTGTTGAAATTAATTCTTCTGGCATCACGCCACCATTTTTTGCTGCAAACGATTGCATTGTCAGCAAATAATCAACTTGATCATTAAAAGATTCTTGTGAAGTTTTTTGAGTAAATCCGTCGATTACACTTTGTTTGCCCCAAAAATAACCGCCAACAAAAAGTAATAAGCCCAGCACTACAAGTAGTGCTGCTGTAACACTGGCCTGCTTTTTTGAGATATAAATTCCGTTTTGATCGATCATCATGATTCGTTAACTCAAGGTTTGCAAAATTCGATTTGATAACCCTTTTATATATAAACCAACATCACAATAAGTCAAGTTGATATCTTGCACAGAGCCTACAATTTGACCCTTATCTAGTTCTTTTTTTAAATCAGATTCAAGTTTGTTTAAAAATATAATTTGTCGCTTTGCATAGTTTCTTGTTTTTTGCTGAATAAGAGATACAACATCAAAAAAATTTTCCTGTTTTTTTTGTTGCAAATATTTAAGCAAATCATCATATCCGATCAATTTTTTATTAATCAAAAATTTTTCCCATTCAGTATTTTGTAATTTTTGTACTTCTTGAACCCAACCTTGATCAATCATGGTATGCACTCGCGCATCAATTCTTTGATAAAGTTTCTGCCTCTCATGTTTACAAATAATAAAATAAAAAGGTGCTAACGGTTGAAATATTTGTTCAAATTCACAAGGAGGCTTACCAGTTGTTTCAAAAATTGCCAAAGCCCGAATAAGTCGATACGTATCATGAGGGTGAATTTTTTTTGCACGAAGAGCATCTATTTGATGTAAACGTTGCCATAAATCTAAACCATTAACCATTCCCAAAGCAATTTGCTGTTCTAAATTTGCAACAATTTTTGAACTGTCAGGAATTTCATGTTGTTTATAAAATAACGCTTTAATATAAAAGGCAGAACCACCAACAATGATTGGCACATGATCACGTTTCCAAATTTTTCGAATAAGCTTTTCAACTTGATCACGAAATTGAGTAACCGTAAAATTTTTAGGCTGATCTATGATATCAAATAAATGATGAATGTTTTTTTCTGATCGCCAATCTGGTTTTGCTGTACCAATTATTAACGGTTGATACATTGATCCAATGTCAGCATTAACGATTTCACCATTAATTTCTTGAGCAATTTTTAAAGCTAAATCAGATTTGCCACTCGCGGTAGCACCTGAAATAATGACTACAAAATCTTTCATATATTTTTATTATTTAATGATTTAAATACTATGCAATATAATACTTTAAAGAAAAATTTTATACAAAAGAGATGTAAAAAATGATAAGGTGGAAAATTAAATTTTCCACCTTATCATTTTTTACATCTCTAAATCTTGATCAAATTTAAAATCCTGTTTCACTTTTTTAAAAGATCCTTTTTTTGAAACATCACTTTTTGAAGTGTCACTCACTTTGCAAGCGCCTAAAAAAGTTTTTTGTAAAAATTTTAAAGCTTTTTCTCGATCAATATTTTTAACTACCGATATTTCTTCAATCAATAATTGTTCAATTTTTGATTTCAAATTTCGCTCACCAAAAGATAATTCTTTTGTTTGAGAAATAACCTGTAAATCTTTATAAATTTGACAAATTTTAATCAAATCACCTGATCGTAAATTTAATTGATATTTTTTATTGCGTCGATTCCAATTATTTAAACCAACTTCATGATCCGTTTTTGCAATCGGCTCAGACAATACTTGAAACATTGATTCCAAATCTTGCTGCGAACTTAAACGACGAATACCTACTGCTTCAAGTCGATCTTCAGGGACTAATACTGCCATGTCCTTATTAAAAAATTTCAATTCATAGAAACTTGTTTGTTTTCCAGATATTAATCTTTTGACTAATTTGCTGATAAAGGCTACACCATACCCAGGATATACAACTTTCTCATTGACGAGGAACATACGCTCTCCTTAATCAGGGACCTGAACTAAGTTGACCTGATTTATCCTCGCAAAATTTTATTATCCTAATTTCTAGGATATATGATTCCATCATATATTAAAAGAGAGTTACAAACATTGTATATTTTTGCTTTTATAAAGCTGCTTTTATCAATATTTTTGTTTCATGCTATACTTATTTTCATAAAAAAATTATTTTAAAAGGAATGTTAGTGTTTCAAAAAACTTTTTTTCATGCAGCCCTTTGGAATGCATTAAATGTATTTTTGTATAAAATAATTTTACAAACTCATCAAGCTTGCCTTTTTTATGTTATTAGCAAAGAACTTTTTGGAATCTCAGGAACTTTATTTTCAACAATTTATTTATTAATTAATTTAACCAATTTTGGTTTTGATTATTCTTTATTTGCTTTTCATCAATACTACACAACATGTCAAAATAATTTTAAAAAAATGATACATCATTTTTTATTACATAGTTTCGTTATTTTAAGCACCACTGGTATACTATTAGTACTTTTACATCATTTTTCTTATTTGCCACAAATATCTTTTATTACACAATTTACGCCAACATCATTAATCATGCTATTAACGGCTCTTTTTATTTCAGAAAGTATAAAAAAATCCTTAGAACTTTTAGCCCATCTTTCTTTTTTAAACAAAACAATTACACTTGTCGAAATTTTTACACTTATTCTTTATGTTGGCATATTGTGGAGTTATTATTTTTTATTTGGATACATAAATTTATACACAATCTTCATTTTTATGTGCATAACTTCATGTCTTGAACTAGGTATCGTAGTACAGCGCTTAAAAACATTTCAAAAAACTTTGCCTATTCATTGCCCTGTTCAACTAGAACCAACAAAACAAGAAATTATTTTTAATCAAATCGTTAACTATATTAATCAAATTGCAAAAGCTTTAAGTTCTCCTAATTTTATGATTATTTTTTTAGCCTATCATTTAGGAATGCTTAAGGCTGGATTTATTAAATTAATCATCGATATAATTATTTTATTCTACATGCTTTTAAATCGTGCGGTAGGTATTCCAAGTGGCGCTCTTATGTCTAGAAGAGCAACCATTGCAGAACCTGATTTACCTCATTTTTCAACTATTTTTTTAAAAATTACAAATGCCTATATTCAATTTTTGTATGCATTGCTCATACTTGTTTGCGCTACAATAATTCCTTGCATGCTAAAATCAACCTATTTAAACACAACCTTGACCATTAATATTTTATTTTTTATGATTGCGGGATTTTTAGAATATTTAATTATTACTTACGAAAAATTATACCTAACACAAGGTGCTTCTACCAAACTTGCCATTATGAATATTTTTGGACTTTTCAGTATAATCCCTGCACTTTGGTATAGCTCATTATTACCACAAACATATTTATTACTTCCTTTTATCATTATTCGTTTGTGTAATTTTATTTGTATCACATGGGTTACTTATAAAATTTGGAATTTACGTCCCTCTTTTAAAATCAAATTAAAAACAATTTTAATCACCCTACTACCGGCCATAAGTCTACTTGCTTGGTATCTAAAAACTTAAAAAAATTCTCCAAGTTGCAAATCATTGATTTTCTTTTTAAATTTTTTTTAGACTTTAAAAAAAGGTAACTATTAATTCTTATTCCTTAAAAGGGAGAGTAAAAATGAAGCAACGCACACATATCAAAACACTTGCACTTATTACCATTTCAAGTGCCATGATGATACAAGCAGAACGTAAACACGGTAACGCACTTTTAAAAGCAGCCGGAGTTCCCGCCGCAATGACTGCAGAGCATACAGAAATTGCTTCAGACATGTCTGACACTGCAGCACAAGTCGCAACATTGGCGCAACAGCATCAAGCTGCTAAAAATCTTCATAAATCAATTTCAGACATGAATAAAACATTACATCCAGAGCTCGACG
Source organism: Candidatus Babeliales bacterium (assembly GCA_017992075.1). GTDB lineage: Bacteria > Babelota > Babeliae > Babelales > Chromulinivoraceae > JACPFN01. The sequence continues at coordinate 11,674 of JAGOPI010000008.1, read as the reverse complement.
GAAAAGCATACAAAGCTGGTAAAGAATTAGAAAACAACATTGCGCAAGAGCATCAACAATTACATCATCATCTTAAAAACATTGAAGTTTTAAACAACCATATTCATACCGAAGTTCAAAAAGCAAATGATGCACGAACAACCACAGTTACAGAGCGTGAACCTTTAATGATTGATGCTTACAATAAATTTAGTGACAGTCAAACTACTTCTCGCATGACAAAAATCGCTCAACAAGCAAAACCTGTTGCAACACCTGCAGCAAAAGTTTCAAAACCAAAGGTTGTAAAACAAAAACAAGAAAATACTCCTACAGTCAAAAAATCAAAAACAATAAAAAAAGAAAAAGAAATTATTCAACCAAAAGTTAAAACAGTTAAAGTCAAACAGCAAAAGCCAATTAAGCCTGCAAAACCAACATCTATTAAAAAATCAGCAGCACAAATTCAGGCAGAACAAGATCAAAAAGCTGCAGCAAAAGAACAAAAACAAGCTCAAATTCAAGCAAAAAGAGATGCTGATGAGCAAGCAATGGCTGAGCGCAAAGCACAAATCAATGCTCAAAAAGCGACAAAAAAAGCTCAAAAAGAACAAGAAGCAGCGACAGCTCAAGCACAAAAAAAAGAACGCAAAAATGAATTTGATGCAAAAGCTGCAGAAATAAAAGAACGACGTGAATCAAAACGTGCAGTAACACAAGCAAAAAAAGATCAAAAACAACAAGAAGCTGACGCAAAAAAAATTCAAATACAGCAAGAACGAAAAGTAAAAGCTAAAGCAAAGCAAGACAGTAAAGCTCAAAAAGCAATTCAGCAAAACGAAGAATACGAAGATTAAAATAATTCTGCAAAAGTAATTTTGCAAAACGGAGTTTTTTTATGAAAAAGAATCTAAGCGCATTCTTTCTTTCTTTCATAATTTTTGCATGCAGTCAAAATATCAATGCAGAATCAAAAACAGAAAAAAAAGCAAAAATAGCCCAAGAAAAAAAAGATAAAGCTGCTGCAAAAGCTCAAAGAAGAACTGATTATCAAAAAAAAGAAAAAAAACGAATTGCAGCAAAAAAAGCTCGACAAAAAAAAGCCGCTGAAGAAGAAAACAGCGTTTTTGATCAAAGCAAAAACTGGGACGACTATGTTCCAGCAAGATTTGCAAGTGAGAACGCAAAAGGATTTTCGCCAAACAAAAGTGACAAAATAACTCACATCAACGATAGCTTTACCTTTTAAAATCAATTACAGTTGCAACAGATTTCCAGGGTCAGGATCATCTCCTGACCCTTTTCTTCTTCCCCCCCGTATCCCTTCTTCAAGCTTTCAACATTACGCAGTCGCAACCAGACAGCTACCCCAAAGGCCCTCTCCGCAAGTATCAAGCTGGATGGAGAAGACGGAGTAATAAAAATTTTCATCGCCCAATCACCAAAAAAATATTTTAATATCAAAAAATTACAGTCAGCAGGGATTGTAAATAAGATCGTTAGCACACGACGTGAAAAATTATGAAGAAAAATTTATAAAAAACAACAAATTATCTGAGCGAAAGTGACTAAAGTTTGTTGACAAAAACCCCGAAGTGGGGTTATGATAAATCTCGACGTAATACAGCATAACAAAAATCAAAAAGGAAAACACACTATGTCAAAAATAATTGGCATCGATCTAGGTACAACCAACTCCGCAGTCGCGGTCATGGAAGGCCAAACTCCAAAAGTTATTGCAAACAAAGAAGGTCAAAACACAACACCTTCAATCTTTGCCATTGCTAAAGACAGCAAACGTTTAGTAGGTGTCATGGCAAAACGTCAAGCAGTCACAAATCATGAAAATACAATTTACTCTGCAAAGCGTTTCATTGGTCACACGTATGAAGAAATTAAAAATGAAACAGCAAACTATCCTTATAAAGTAGTCAAAGCTGACAATGGCGATGTTGCCTTTGATATCGATGGTAAAAAATTTTCACCACAAGAAATCTCTGCCGCAATTCTTGCATATTTAAAACAAACAGCAGAAGAATATTTAGGGCACCCTGTCACTCAAGCAGTCATCACAGTCCCTGCCTACTTTAACGACGCTCAACGCCAAGCAACCAAAGATGCAGGACGCATCGCAGGACTTGACGTAAAACGAATCATCAACGAACCAACAGCGGCAGCTCTTGCGTATGGTTGCGAAAAGAAAAAAAATGGTACGATCGCAGTATTTGACTTTGGTGGCGGAACCTTTGATATTTCAATCTTGGAAATTCAAGATGGAGTCATTGAAGTAAAATCAACAAGTGGTGACAATAAATTGGGTGGTGATGATATCGATGAACTCATCATTAATTACCTAATCGAAGAATTTCAAAAAAGTAATGGCATTGATCTTCGAAAAAATAAAATGGCGCTACAACGCTTAAAAGAAGAAGCTGAAAAAGCAAAAAAAGAACTTTCTTCTTTGCATGAAACAGAAATTAATTTGCCATATATCACCGCAGATGAATCAGGCCCAAAACATTTGTCCGTAAAATTAACACGTGCAAAACTTGAATCACTGTGCGCGGGCATTTTCAAACGTCTTATCGAACCATGCAAAAAAACACTTTCTGACGCAAAAATTTCAACAAGTCAAATTGATGAAGTAATTTTGGTCGGTGGTTCAACACGTATGCCAAAGATCCAAGAACTCGTACAAGATTTCTTTGGAAAAACTCCAAACAAATCTGTAAATCCAGATGAAGTGGTTGCAATCGGTGCAGCAATTCAAGGTGGAATTTTAACCGGCGCGGTCAGCGATGTATTGCTTCTCGATGTTACACCACTTTCACTTGGTATTGAAACCATGGGTGGCATTGCAACAAAATTAATTGAACGCAATACAACAATTCCAACGCGCAAATCACAAACATTTTCAACAGCAGAAGATAATCAATCAAGCGTTGAAATTCATATTGTTCAAGGTGAACGTGAACTGGCAAAAGACAACAAATCACTCGGTAAATTTAAACTAGATGGAATTCCTGCAGCACCTCGCGGCACTCCGCAAATCGAAGTTTCTTTTGATTTAGATGCAAACGGAATTTTAAGCGTTATGGCAAAAGATAAAGGTACTGGCAAAGAGCAAAGTATCAAAATTACCAACAGCAGTGGTTTATCAGAAGCTGAAATTCAAAAAATGGTACAAGATGCCAAAGAGCATGAAGCTGAAGATAAAAAAATCAAAGAAACGGTTGAAGCGCGCAATAAACTTGACGGTTTAATTTTGAACACGGAAAAAACAATCACTGAACATAAAGAAAAAATCTCAGAAGAAGATGCAACAACACTCAAAGATGCAATCGAAGCTGCAAAAAAAGATTTGAAAGATCATGAACACGATCTTGAAAAATTAAAAACAGCTTTTGAGGCCTTAATGGGTAAAGCATCGAAAATCGCTGAAAAATTGTATACTGATAAAGGTAGTCAACCAAATTCTGAATCTGATAAAAAAGATGACGATAAACAAGGACCAATTGACGCCGATATTTCATAACAAAAAAAAGAAAAGCGCCTGAATAAATCAGGCGCTTTTCTTTTTAAACTATTTTTTATTCTGAGGATTATAGTACCAAGCTAGTCCCATTTTTACCAGCATAGCAGTAACAACATCTTCATCATTTTTTTTAGCAGTAGTCATGTTTACTCCATTTGCCGAAGAAGAAGTTTTAGATGTTTTTTCTAAAGCTTTCGTTGCTTCTGCAATTTCATGATAAAATTTAACTTTACGATGTTCGTCAAATCGATAATACATCCGCATGCCAGACATCATTGCATGACGAATAAACTCCTGCGCTTGCTCTAAAATTTTATGGTATGGATAAGCACTACCCTTATCAACCAATAATAATCGTAAACTATAATCAAAAATTCCATTCAAATCATATGCCGCATTACGCGTACATGGCACATATGGATTACAAATATCAGCACCGTTTAAATAAAGACAACAAGAACGTTCATCATCGCGATACATTTCCCACAAATAGCAAGGTTTGATATAACCAAAAAGAATAAACGTGATAAAAATAATTTTTAAAAATTTCATAAATTCCCCCCTTAAAAACATCTTAAATATATTCCCTATCCATTATCCTCGCGCAGACAAAGATCCATCTTTTTATTTTTACTTATTTGAAATGAATGCCTGTCTTTTCAAAAGTGAGGAAGGGCTAGTTGAGGCTAACAAAAGCCGATGTTTAAAAGCAAGATTAACGCGCTGGTTCGCTCAGTTCTAAGCTATATTTGCCATTGTTACCACGAATAATCAAATCAAGCTCCGTTTTATCTTCATATGAAAAACGTGCTTGAACATCTTCATGGCTAGAAGATTTTAAAAATACTCGAGCGTACAACAAACTATCATCAAAATTTTCAGTAACATTTTGATTACTACCAATTTTTGTTGTTTTCATTCGATGCCATGAAAGTGCATGCGATGGTTGACTATCAAAAAACAATTCATATTTCTCACTCTGTTTATCATAAGCAATAATGCATAAATATCCTTGAACTTTTGCTTGAGTTACAATTTCATAATCAATCATAATCACTGGCTTAACTTGAGCTGTTTTAATTTTTTTATCTAAATATGTTGATTTACGCTTACCACCTTCTTTTAATCGATAAGCACCACCTAATTGCAAATCAGATTCATTATATATAGCATTTAATTTCCAATCAGCACAAGCAAAGTTGGTAATACAAAGCATTATAAAAAATAGTTTTTGCATCTTAATTCCTTTTTTTAAACTTTTTATTTTTTTTCTTGCGTCACAATCATACCAACATAACTGACACAATTTTGCACATCAGCAACGTATGAAGATGTATCATATCCGACAGTTACAAACTGCACGTCACCTAAATATTTTTTTTGTATCATAGAAAGTAAAATTAAAATTGCATTTTTACCACATACAGGATCACCACTTGTTTGAACAATTTTTGCAAAATTTTGAGGTCGAATTTGAAAAATTGCATCAAGCAACAATTGGTCAAGTTTAAAAATATTTTCTAAAACATTTTGATCAAATGGCAGATAATTAAACATTGTTCCATAGTGTGTTAAATCAGAGCTAACAATAATTAATGTTTTTTTATCTATGCATTGATTAATAACATCTGCAAGTTGTTGAACTTGAGAAAAATTTAAATCCCCAATCAACAACGGAATAATTTTGCAAAAACCACAATATTTTTGAATCAAAGGAATTTGAATTTCAATAGAATGTTCAAGTTCATGTGCATGATGATTAAAATCAAACAATGATGATATTTGTGTCATTTTTTTTAAAATAGTTCGATCAATCTGAATTTGACTTAAAGGACTTTTGTATGCCGCATATTCTATTCCTGGAAGTGCAACACCTTGAAATTGAACATGATGTGAAGGTGCCAAAATCATAACTTTATCAAACACTTTTGGTTTTAAATTTTGATATACAGCAGTTGCCAAAGTACCTGAAGAATTAAACGCTGCATGTGGCACAAAGATAGCTTTTATTTTTTTAACATCAAAATTATTTTTATAACGTTTTTTAGCTTGCAACTCCAGCTTTGTCATTTCACGCCGTAATGCTTTACCTCGTGATGGATACCAACGATCACTCAAATGACATTGCAGCACATCTGATTGAATCTGATCTGTCATCATACAAACTAAAAATAATAAAAAAAAATTTAAAAACTGCTTCATAATGTTCACCTTTAAAAGTTGATTCTATCAAAGCATAATTTGCAACAATTGTGCAAGTAAAAATTAACAGTATTTGCAAAATTATTACAAATATTGAAAGATGATAAAAATAAGGAGTAACCGTTTATGAAAAATTTATTATTTTTAATAATCACATGCAATGGATTTATAACACAGAATATATGTACGGCTGGTGGTTATGCAGATACCATAACACTTACCAACGAACAAATTCAACGAACAGCAAATCAGCGTGCTATAATTAGCGGACAATCAAATGGAGCAGGTTCAAGCAACACACCAGGCACATCATGTCAAAGTTGCGCATCCACCAATCCTGCAACAGCATCAATGCCCTATTTTATTATCAATTGGTACGGATCAGCTGTAACAACAAGTGGAACAGCGCCACTTTTAAGCAGTTTTACATTTCCAACAAATCAAATACAAGAAAGTGGTGGTTTTTGGGTAAATAATGCAATTCTGACCATTCATCTTTTTCCACCATCAAATATTGTCACCGCAGCAGGAATCACGCCAATCAATGGCACTACAAATTCTTACGCAATTATGTACACACTACGATCCATGGATGGAAACATTATTCAAAAGGCTATGCAATATCCAAACTCTACAACAACGACTCAAATCATGCCAATTGCTACAAAAGGTGCACCACAAATTCCAACATCACTTTCAATTTCAACTATCCCTGTTCCAACAACACCTCCTGCAAATCCTACACCAACACCAACCACAATTTTAGATACTACACCATTTTTACCTACAAATTTTTCAACAAACACTGCAATAACTCAACAGCGAATTTTGAATGCGATTAGTCCTTTTAGTCAAAAATTTTTAATCAATTCAAATTCTGGATCATTAACAGTTATACCACTTTCTGGAACCTTTGATACTGATGATGGAACAACGTTAGTCACATCTTTTGCAGGACAATCTACAAATCTTAACGCAACAAATGGCACAAACATTACACAACTTCAAGTTATTCTTTCTGACGATAGCCAAAATCCAATTCAAAATGTCAGTTTTGGTCAAAAAAACAATTTCACAACGAAAGATTTACAAAATGGATTAGCACTTAACGTTCATATTTTTCCACCATCAACAAGCAGTTCTCAATCTGAGTACATTGCTTTTGCAACACTTCGCACACTTGATGGTTTAAAATTACATAAAGTACAATTTACATCTTTTACAACTCAACCAGTTGAAATTTCAATCAATTATGGATCTGCAACATCACCACAATTTACAACCGTATTTTTAAATTCAACAGCAGCTCAAAATTTACAAGCAATAGGACTAATCGGCCCTATAAATTTACGCTGTTTACTGCAAAAAACACCTGGCGGAACATTTAATATTTCAATGCTGTAACATTATGAAAAAAATAAACAGTTATAATTTTATTTGCCTCGTTGGACACATCTATAAACGAAGTTTAGGTCATCCCGAACTTGATTCGGGATCCAGATATAAAATAAAAAATTCGATTCTTAGTGTTTTATACAAAAGCATTTTTATACAATCACCTGGATCCCGGATCGGAGTCCTGGATGACGGAAACGGAAACGGAATATGTTTTAAATATTTTATTTTAATAACTTCATGTATAACTTTTAACATGACAAATGCAAGTTCACCTGGCGGTTTTAATGATGGACAAGAAGTTTTAATTCAAGCCTTAGCAACATACAACGCACAATTAAGCATTAGCGCACCCAATCCCAACACAATTATCAACACTTGTACATGCCCAGTACCACCACAAACAATTCCAATTAAATTGCCAAATTTGTACATCACAATGTCAAACTATTTAGGCACAGTTGTAAACAGTTTTACTTTCACAACAAATGCAAACTTTAAAAGTCGCATTGCAATTTTGACGATTCAAATTTTTCCACCATCAACAACTGTTACTTCAACAGAAGTCACTGCACCCAACAGTGAAAATTCATACGCAATTGTGTACACATTGCAATCACCAGATGGTGTATACTTTCAAAAAGAAATTCAATATCCAACCACACTTTCACTTACCACTTTCATGCCGATCACAAACAAAATTCCTATCATTCCTATCACCCTTAAAACTTATCAAGTCGCAACACCAAACGTACTTTTAAACACAACTCAAATTACAGCAAGTTTTGCAGGACTACCCTACACAACACAAGAACAACTGTTAAACAGTATCAGTCCAATTACACAAAAATTTTTAATCACAACCAACAATCTAGGACTCAATCCTACTGTTACTTCAATATCTGGTTCTTATGATCCGAACAGTAACGTAACAACCCCAACACTTATCAGTTCTTTAATTCCATCAACCATTACAACCGTTCCACCCATTGATACAACTGATAACATTGCTATTGCACCTATCACCGTCACATTGTACAGCGGAATAACGCCTTATGAGTTAACGTTTAACATGCAAGATATAGTCTTTAATCAAACAGATTTGCTAAACGGTTTAAATTTAAATCTATTTATTTATCCACCGTTATACCAAAATGGTCCATCATCAAATTATTTTATTTTTATTGCAACACTGCAAACAATTGATGGATTAAAATTTAAAAAAATTGTCAATCAGACAATACCTTTGACCTACTACCCAATCACATTTTCCATTACAACAACATCGCTTGAAGGTGAAAAAACAAATTTAGTTTCAAATATTGCAAATCCACTACTCACGCCACAAATTTACAATATGATAAGCCCAATTCGATTACAATTTCGATTACAACAAAATGATAACAATGTCGTTGTCGTTTCAATTACATAATTTTAAAAAAATTATAAACCTTGAAAGTCTTGCATCCAATTTTCAAATTTTTTATCACGAGTTGTTTTAAATTTTTTGGTAGCTTTTTCAATTTTAGGAGTTATCGTTTTAACAGTTTTATATAGCGAAGCTGCTTCAGCTTGAGCTTTCAACACATCATCAACAAAATCTTTTTTAGCTTCAATAAGCAAACTTACATCACCTGGCTGAATCAACCGACCATTTTGCACTAAAAAGTTTGAAAAAAGTTCTGCATGTTTTAATGGATCGCGAGTAATTAAAATTACACCAGTTGAATCCCAAATAGGTTCATCGAAAATACCTTTAACATAAATATTTTTTTCTTTATTTGTATGAATGACAGCTTTAGCTCGAGCATGAAACCATTCACCAGCTGCAAACAATGATGGTAAGGTTCCAAGCGATGGAAGATAAAACAGATTATTGTTTTGATGCTCCACATAATCTTTTTTATTTAAAAACAAAGCATAACCAACAGGTTTGACAGATAATTGAGCATCCATAGATGCATTACCCATATCACATCCACTTAAAAAAACATACGCACAAGCTCCCGGATCGTTTAACATTCCAGCAAACAATGATGTACCAAAAGAAATAGAATACGATAAATTATTTTTTTCTTTATATTTTTTCCAAAAAGGTATTTCTTCTTGACCGCTACTCAACCAGTCTGATTCTTTATACAATGTTGATCCTACTAATAATTTTTTCACCGGTTGTTCACCCATTGAAACATTCATGTCCATTAAACCAGATCCACGCAACAACATCGCTTTATTTTGCTCACGAGCTTCATACTCCAAACGCACAACATGTTGAATAATTTGATTGTGAGAAAAACTGTCAAGTTCTGATTGCAGCAAACATGTTTTACAAGAAAAACAACCATTAAAGCTCGGCCTTTTTAACATTTCAAGTAATAACAAGCATAACTTTGAAAGACTATGATTATAAATATACAATGAAATCGCTTGCCCATCCTTACAAGAATCAATTTCAGGATATTGTTGTTTTACAAAATCAAATAAGTTTTTATTGATGGATAAAGCTATTGATATTGATGGTGTAGCTATAAGGTCAATACCCAAAAACTTTAAAATAAGAAAAACAAAAGCAAAACAAGTATCCCAAGAACTTTAGTAGCCATTTTTGACCAATCATGTTACACTTTTTAAAATTAACCATTTTAAAAAGTGTACAAAAATTATGAATTTAAAAATTGGTCTTGTCGGCCTTCCAAACGTTGGAAAATCAACTTTATTTAACGCTCTTACAAACTCTTCAGTTCCTGCAGAAAATTATCCATTTTGCACCATTGATCCACACATTGCAATTACACACGTACCTGACGCACGTATGCAAAAACTTCAAGAAGTTTACAATTCAAAAAAACAGATTCCAGCTTCAGTATCTTTTGTCGATATTGCAGGACTGGTCAAAGGTGCAGCACAAGGTCAAGGACTTGGAAACCAATTTTTAAGCAACATTCGTGAAGTAGATTTAATTTTACATGTACTTCGCTGCTTTGAAGATATCAATATCATCAGAGAACAAGGCGATATTAATCCCATTGATGATTACGAAACGATCATGAATGAATTGATGCTTAAAGACCTTGAAAGTATTCAAAAACGACAAGAAAAAATACATGCACTTTTAAAAAATCAAGGCACAGCACCACAAGAAAAAAAAGATTTGACTGAAGAATCTGAACTATTAAAAAATATAGCACAAGCTATTGATAAACTTGATGCACAAACTATTCGAAAATTAGTTACAAGCGCAAAAGTAACAACAGTACCTTTAATTTCTGCAAAAAATTTCTTAGTTATTGCAAATGTATCAGAAGCAGAACTTGAAAATCCAACCGGAAACAAACATGTACAAAAATTGATTGAATTTTTTAGAAAAGATCGCGTTATTCCTGTTTGCGTCAAAGTTGAATCTGAACTTTCAAATCTTGATGGTGCAGAACGAATTGAAATGATGGAAATGCTTAGTATCAAAACTCCAACACTCAACACCATCATTGCACAAAGCTTTTACAATTTAGGCTTAATAACTTTTTTCACCTGTGGACCTCAAGAAATTCATGCATGGCCGATTGTAAAAAATACAACAATCCGTAAAGCTGCTGGCGAAATTCATTCAGATTTAGAGCGTGGATTTATTTGTGCTGAAATCTTTAACTATCAAGATATTGTTAGCACCCCCCTTTCAAAATTAAAAGATTTAGGTAAAGTGCGAACTGAAGGTAAAGATTATTTAGTACAAGATGGAGACATCGTACTGATTAAATTTAATGTGTAAGGATTTAAAAATATGGCAACAACAATTTTTGATTTTCTTCCTATCATTTCAAGCGTCATGATCATAAAATTTTTCGTAGCAGCAATCATCATTATCGGTACACGCATGCTTATTGCTCGCGTGACACCAGTCATTCACGATTTATGCAAAAAAAATAATCTTGATCAACACAATTGTCATATTTTAAGTAAAGTTTTTAGTTATACGTTCACTATTTTTGGCGTGACAATTGCATTACAAAACCTTGGTGTTGAAGTTTCAATGTTGATCGCTGCATTTGGTATCACTGGTATCGTTTTAAGCTATGGTATGAAAGATATCGTTGCAAATTTTATTGCCGGTATTTTAATTATGGGCTATAAACATATAAAAATTGACGATTTTGTAAAAATCAAAGATTGGGAAGGTCAAGTTGTTGATATCAATTTGCGCTATACAACATTACGCCATAATGATATGCAAATTTTTATTCCAAATTTAGTTTTATACACAGAAACGGTTGGCATTATTCGCAAAAATTAATTTAATATATTTTATTGCAATTCTTACAACTCATACTATTAAAATTTCTCGAAATATTTTTTCAAGAACAGCTCCAAAAGTGTTAATTTCTAATATTTTACAACATCATTCTTTACAAGAATTACTCAATTTACATAAAAAAGAACAACTATAGCAAATCTTAGTTAGCATGACAAAGTCCTTGAAAAACAGATTGAATACAATTTTTAAATGATTTTTTAGTAGTTGAAATTAAATAACGAACTGCATTTTTAATCACAAACCACCAATTTTCG
>JAGOPI010000032.1 GCA_017992075.1 Candidatus Babeliales bacterium | reverse complement strand
TGCGCTGTATTTTTATTGACTCCAACAAGATCTGCCGTTGTTCTGGCAGTTGAGCCTGCAACAAAATGTTCCATCAGTTTTAGTTTTTGTTTGTTGGTCAGTTTTGATCTTTTTGTATTCATGTTCCGAGTATAACTCTTTTAGTTATCTAGGACAGCCCCAAAAATAAAAATATGTTTAACGATACTTGTTTTGAAATTATAAATTTTATTAAACTTTAATTATCTTGATTTAAAAATTGATAAAAAAGGTAAGATTTTATGATTTTCAAAAACAAATATTGTTTATTAAGTCTTTGGTGTTTAATTATCAATGTATTATCACCTATACATTTTTTATACGGTGGTAATGATCAAAGTTTTCAAGAAATGAATACTGATAAAATTTTATCAAGAATAAAATTAGATAAAATTCAAGCTGATTTAAATAATGAGTTATTTAAAGCTGTAAAATCAAATGATATTTCACTTATGCAAAAATTACTTGCAGATGGTGCTAATCCTAATGCTATTGATTATGACTTTAATACTCCTTTACATTTTGCATCGGGTTCAAAATCTATAGGAATGCTGTTAAAAGCTGGAGCTTCTGTTCATAATAAAAATTCAACATTAGAAATTCCGTTACATAACCATTCACATGAACAAGATGTTGAATTATTGTTGAAGGCTGGTAGTTATGCAGATAGTAAAGATTATCAGGGGCTAACTTTATTGCATAAAACTAAAAATCCAAAAATTATAAAAAAATTATTAGAACATAATGCTAATCCGAACATTGCTAATGATTATGGAATGACAGCTTTGCATTATAGTGATAATCCTGAATCTGTAAAAATTTTGTTAGAAGCTGGAGCAAATCCTAATGCAAAAGATGCTGGTGGAGATACACCGTTGCATTTAGTGTCAGATGTTCGATCTGCGCAATTGTTATTAACTTATGGGGCTAATCCTAACGCTGTTGATGATGAAGGATTTACGCCATTGCATTTTGTTAAAAATCCTCCAATAGCAAAAATGTTATTAAATTATGGAGCTGATCCACGAGTAAAAGAAAATTTTGGTTATTCTGCTTATCAAATAGCAAACTCAAAAGAATTAAAACAAATTCTTAATCCTAAAAATTATATGAAAAAACAAATGACACCATCGCGTCCTCAAACAAAAAAACAAAATATATTTGATAGATTTGCACGTCGATTAGGTACAAATTCATCTGATAATAGTTCGCAAGGAACTGATTCAGATTTATCAGATTTGCAACATGAATAATGTAAAATTGCTGTGCAAAGTGTTTGAATTTTTTATTTAAAAAAAGCAGCGTTTATTTTATTAAAACAAACGCTGCTTTTTAATTTAAAATTGACTGAAAATGATTACTTTTCATCGCTTTCATCAACTGACATTTCTGCTTTAACAGAATCTGCCATGCCAGGCATATCTTCTGAAGGCATTTCAGATGGGTTAACAACAGGGTCTTGTTCTGGCATAACTTCTGTAGCAGTTGTTTCTACTTTATCTTTTTTTGACCAACAAGCAGCCAAAAGAGGAAGGAATGCTAAAGCGAACATAACTTTTTTCATGAAAATCCTTTAAGAGGTTTGTTAAAAATATAAGTCAAAATTAATTATTTTTTAGTTACTTTTTTTGATGGTTTTTTCTTTTTCATTGCAACTTTTTTTAATTTGAATGGATCTTTTAAAAGTACTTGTTGAAGTACGAAATCCATCTGTTCTGCAAAAATGATGTTTAATTTTATAACATCGTTTTTAAATTCAATTAAATCAGTATCGTTGCCTTTTGGAATGATGACGGTGGTCATACCTTGCTGTTGAGCAGCTAGAAGTTTTTCTTTCAGTCCGCCAATTGGAAGTACTCGACCGCGTAGTGTAATTTCACCAGTCATTGCCACTAAGTTTTTAAACGGAATGCCAGTGAAGGCAGAAACAAGAGCTGAAGCAATGGTTATTCCAGCAGATGAACCATCTTTTGGTGTTGCGCCATCAGGAAAGTGGATGTGAATATCATTGTTTGTAAATTCTGATTTTTTAATACCCAATTTTGGTGCACGAGAACGAACATAGCTAAATGCTGCTTGTGCAGATTCTTGCATAATTTCACCCAGTTGTCCGGTCAAGGTTAGATTTCCTTTTCCTGGCATAATGTTGACTTCAATTTCCAAGATATCGCCACCTAGTTCAGTCCATGCAAGTCCGGTACCAATTCCAATTAAATTATTTCGTTTGGTCAGATCCATTTTTTTAAATTTATCTTGTCCTAGCCAGGTTGTTATTTTTTCAGAAGTAACCGTTATAGTTTTTAACTGTTTATTGAGTAAAAATTCTTGAATTGTTTTGCGCATGATTTTGCCAATTAATCGTTCAAGTTGACGAACACCAGCTTCTTTTGTGTATTCATTAATTACTTGTAAAATAATTTCGCTGCTCAATTTAATTTTTGATTTTGTTAAATTATATTCTTTTAATTGCTTTGGAATTAAAAAATTTTGAGCAATGTTTAATTTTTCAAATTCAGTGTATCCAGCTACATGGATAATTTCCATACGATCATATAAAGGGTAAGGAATTGAATCTATTGTATTTGCTGTAGCGATAAACATAACATTTGACAGGTCATATTCACAGTCAAGGAAATGATCCATAAATGTTTTGTTTTGTTCTGGATCTAATACCTCAAGTAATGCTGCTGAAGGATCACCAGTAATGTCATGTGACATTTTGTCAATTTCATCCAGTAAAATAACAGGATTAATTGTTTTTGTTTTACGCATTGCATGTAAAATTTTTCCAGGAAGTGCGCCAATGTAGGTACGACGATGTCCGCGAATTTCTGCTTCATCTTTAACACCACCAAGAGAAATTCTGGTAAATTCTTTGCCTAAGCTTTTTGCAATTGATTTTGCAAGTGATGTTTTTCCAACGCCTGGAGGTCCAACAAGGCAAATAGTTGGAGTTCTTTTTAAATCTTGGGCATATTTTTGTGCTGCTACAAATTCAAGAATACGTTCTTTAACTTTTGCCAGCCCTGCATGTTCTTTGTTAAGTAATTTTTCCGCACTTTCCATTGAAATAGAATCTTTATTTTTTTTATGCCATGGAAGTGAAATGATCCAATCAATGTAGTGTTTGCTTATAGATGCTTCTGCAGACATGCTTGGCATTTGTTCAAGTCTGTTTAACTCTTTTTCTGTTTTTTCTTGAGCATCTTTTGGTAAGTGTAATTGTCGCACTTTATTTCGCAAATTATCAAGTTCGTATGATTGATCTTCGCGACCAAGTTCTTTGTTGATTGCTTTTAATTGCTCATGTAAGTAGTATTCTTTTTGATTTTTTTCAATTTGATGTTGAACTCTGCCTTTAATTCGTTCTTCAGTCTGCAATATTTCAATCTCTTTTTTGATTAAAACTGTCAAAAGCATCATGCGTTGTTGTAAATCGATTGTTTCTAAAACGCGTTGACGATCTTGAAATGAAATATTGACATGAACAGCTATTGTGTCAGTAATAACTTCTTTATCTTCAGTAGTTTCTGCGACACTGACAAGATCAACTGGGATTTTTGAATTTAATTTGCCATACAAAGTGTAAATTGATTTTAAATTTCTCCAAGCAGCTTCGATTTCAATGTCTGAAACTTTGGTTGTTGGGCAATCTTGAATAAGCGCAGAGCTAAAATCCTCTGTTTCGTAAGTTTCAATTATTTTGCTTCGAACAACGCCTTCAACTAAAATTTTTAAAGAATTGTTCGGCATTTTCATCATTTGAAGAATTGTTGAGCGTGTTCCAAAGGTGTATAAATCGTCAGGAGACGGTTGTTCTGTTTCTGCATGTTTTTGAGCTGTAACAAAGATAGTTTTGTTGTGATTTTTAAGCGCATGTTCAACAGCTAAAACTGATGATTTTCGTCCGACAATAATGGGAATAATGCTTGAAGGCAAAACGACTAAATTTTTCAAAGGCAAAATTGGTAAAATATTCTCAAAAGAGGGCTGTTGAAGAGCTTCTGGAGCAATAACAGTCTTAGAGGTAATTACTTGTTCTTCGATCATTTTTCGTTATTCCTATGCATAAATGATAACCTGATCCATTGAAAAACCAAATTTTATTAAGAAAATGGTTTGTATAAAGAATAATACCAAATATTTCTATTTTCGTAAATTTATTTTTTCGAGCTTTAAGGGCTAAAATGATCGATTAAATCCCTTAAAAGTTTTAAAGATTCGTTCAGTCCTTGTTTCAATTTGAATAATTCTTTTGAAAGATTCTATAGGACCTGTTATACTTTGAGTAACTTTTATTTCAAAAAACATCTTCAAATAATGGTTCTTTTTAAAGGATTTTGCATGCGGATTTCACGTTTAATTCGTACGTATAAGCAGTTTTGTTGGTTTTTAAAACTAGCAAAACAAAAAGAATTTTTGAAGTTGCTTAAAAGCTTTTAAGACCCTTTGGGTTAAAAAAGCTTTTTTTGTTTTGTAGGCCAAAAAAGGTAGTGGTTTTGACCCGGTCGTAGATTTAATGTTTTTCAGGCAATTGAAAAGGATACTGTATGGCTTCTTTTTTGGGGGGTATGTTTAATGTTACAGGGCTTGATAAGCATGAACGGTTAAAGTTCTTTCTGTTAACGCTTGCTTTTGCGTTTATTATTGGTTCGTATACCATAGCTAAAGAACTTAAAGATTCTATTTTTGTCAGCGTTGTTGGTAAAGATTTTTTACCAATGGCAAAGCTTTTGGTTATTTTTTTGTTGATTCCTGCAACCTTGATTTATTCTCGAATTGTTGATCTTTTTCGTCGATATCAGGTTTTGGCTCTGTATAGTCTTTTTTACGGCATAATTTTAGCTCTGTTTACTATTTTGCTTGGGCATTCATCGATCGGTCTTTACAATACTCAAGCAAGTTCACATCGATTATTTGGTTGGTTGTTTTATTTCGTTCTTGAAGGGTACTCTCCCTTTGTTGTCAGTGTTTTTTGGGCCTATTTGAACTCTGTTTCAAGCCCTAATGAAGCAAAGAATTGCTATCCGGTTATGGTGGCAGGATCTAAGGCGGGTGGAATTATAACAGCATTTTTTGCATGGTATTTGCTTGCTCATTCTAAAATTTTAGAATGGTGTGGACATGTAAATCATGATGTTGTTGCACACCAATTGTTGATGGGTATCGTTTCAGTAATGCTTTTGTGTGTTCCGGTTATTTTATATCTGCTTTTAAAGTATGTTCCAGGTCATTATTTGCACGGCTATGAAGCGGTATATCAAATGGAAAAGAAACAGCAAAAAGAGAATGAAACTCAGGGTGCTGGAACGGGTGCATTTTCTGGTATTAAAATTCTTTTTGAGTCGCCGTATGTTCTTGGCATTTTTGGACTTGTTTTCTTTTATGAAACGTTAAACGTTGTGCTTAATTTCCAACGAATTGGCATTTTAAAAGATGCAGCAACTTCAATGGCAGGCTTTACAGCAGCAATGTTCTGGCAACGTTTGATCATGCATTCTTGGGGTCTGGTGTTGTCATTTTTTGGTTTAAAATATTTAATGCGACGTTTTGAAGTGCGTACGTGTATTATGATGGTGCCGGTGGTTGTTTCAGCGCTGTTAATTTGTTTCTTGGTTTCTGATAGTCCAACAATGGTAATGTACGCATTTATTGGCCTTGGAACGATTAATTATTCACTATCAGTTCCACTCAGAGAAGCATTGTATATTCCGGCAACAAAAAACATGAAATTTAAAGCAAAAGCATGGATTGATTCTTTTGGTACAAAATTTTCAAAAGGATTTGGAAGTCTATTTGCTAGTATAACTGGGTTTTTACCTCTTGGAAGTACAGCGTTAACTTCGATTTATGTTGGATTTTTTAGCGTGTTGATGTTAATGTGGTTTGTAACTTCATGGCTTCTTGGTAAAAAATATGAAACAGCAATTAAAAATAACGAAATTATTGGCAACGAATAAATTTTGTAAAAATTAAAAATTATATAAGGCCCTCCTCGTTTGAAGAGGGCCTTGTTCTATACAAAATAAGTGAAAGGATTCTTGTATGTATTTTATTTCAAAGATTATGGGAAAAATTGAATCATTGATAGAATTTTTGGGTCTGTCGCTTGATTTAAATAAGCAGGAACGCAATAAAATACTGTGGCTTACTTTAGCATTTTTTTGTTTGATTGGTTCTTATACAATTCTTAAAGAGTTAAAAGATTTATTTTTTGCACAAATTGTTGGTGCATCTCATGTTGCTCGAGTAAAATTTTTATCGATGTTTATTTTGTTGCCAGCAACGCTGTTGTATGCCAAATTGGTTGATTATTTAAATCGCTTTTCACTGTTAATTTTTTATAGTTTGTTGTATGGCGTTGCAGGATGTGTTATTGCTTATTATTTAAGCGACCCTGTGATTGGTTTGAATAATACTGTTGCTTCATCCGATCGTATGTTTGGATGGTTTATATATTTATTTTATGAAGGATTGGTGCCGTTTGTTATTAGTGTGTTTTGGGCATTTGCAAATTCAGTTACCAGTCCAGAAACTGCAAAAAAAGGTTATCCAATTTTAATTGCTGGATCAAAATTGGGTGGTGCATCTATGGCATTTCTTGCATATTGTATGTTTACGCCGACAACCTTTTTAGGTCGTTTTAATTTTTCTTCTGTAGAAATTTCTCAAATTTTGCTCGTAGGTTCTTCTATTTTATTGGTAGCTTCGCCTATTATTATTTATTTTTTGCTCAAAACTTCAACGCAAAAAAATTTACAAGGGTATGAAGCTGTGCATGATTATGAACAAGAACAGGAAAAAAAGGGAAAATCTGAAACTGGGCTATTGTCAGGCTTAACGATGTTGTTTAAATATCCATATATTATGGGTATTTTTGGCATGATGTTTTTTTACGAATTGGTCAATGTTGTTCTTGGTATTCAGCGTATTGTTTTGTTGCAATCTTTTGCAAAAGATGCTGCAGAATTTTCAGGAGCAATGTTTTGGAATCGTGTCGTAATCCAAGGCTCAGGTGTTATTGTTGCCTTCTTGGGAACGCGAGTTTTAATTAAAAAATTAGGTGAAAAAGTTTGTTTAGTGCTGTTCCCAATTTTGACAGGATGCTTGTTGTTCTATTTGATGTTGATTTATAATGGACAAGCGGTATTGCTTGTTTTTACATTATTAGGAATTTTAAATTATTCATTTGCGCAGCCGCTTCGCGAATCATTGTACATTCCAACAGTCAAAGATGTTCGTTTTAAATCAAAAGCTTGGATCGAATCTTTTGGTCAACGTTTTGCAAAAGCATGCGGATCGGGTGTAATTGAAGTGATTCAAAAAGTCGCACTTGTTGGAACTCCAGCGTATGCAGCGTTATTTTCAGGATTTTTTGTTTGTGTCATTATACTTTGGACATTGGTTGCGTGGCTTCTTGGTAAAAAATATGAATCTTTGATTAAAAAGGGTGAAGCTATTGGTGCGAATTAACAGTTTAAAATTTGTAATTTTTTGTTTTTTCGGTACTCTAATAAATGTAATTGGTAACAATTTTTTTCTAAAATAAGTTTATTGATAATTTTAACAAAGGGCCTAAAAAGGTGTTTCTATGATAGATTTCAGACAATTGATTGATGTTGGACTTCATTTTGGTCATCAAAAATCTCGATGGTGTCCAAAAATGGAACCGTACAT
>JAGOPI010000007.1 GCA_017992075.1 Candidatus Babeliales bacterium | reverse complement strand
GTTGGTTATCTTGGTATCGAGGTCTTAAAATTTGTTGGGCAAAATCTAAAATCTCTCATTTGTCTTTTTTGCAAATTGCTTGTTCTGCTCAACTTTTTAAGATGTCTGGAATTTTCGTATAGGCTCTTAAAAAATAAGGTCACTGAAGAGAGGATCTTATTTTTTAAGTTTCAACTGTTTCATCTTTTTCATACATATGAGCAATTTCATCTAAATTTAATGCTTTTTGTGTCAAAGTGTCAGCACGTTTTTTTAGTGCTTCATGCGCATCAAAATAAGTATGAAGTAACGTTTCAAGATTCATTTCTTGACGCAAAAGATCTCGATGTGCACGTGTTTGAATAGTCCTGATGGGAATGATACCTACAAGATACATTGCATCAACACAATGTTTTTGAATACGTTTTACATCAACATTGTCGGTGCTTGTTGTCGGAATTTCATAAGTGATTTTTACAATTGCATCAGTAAGCGTGTATTTTTGCAGTTCAGTCAAAATTTGTTCTGTTTGGTCATGCGTATCGTTTAAACTAACATCGATTTGAATAAAAGGGCGTGTATCGATTTCAATATGTTTAAACGTTGTTCTATATTTTTCATGAATTGTTACATCGCAAAAACCTTTAGTTTCTTTACGTTCACCAAAATCAATTCGATCAATTGACCCTGAATAAATGATGGGAATAATTCCATCAGGATTGACGTTTTGAAATCGATGTAAATGACCAAGTGCAACATAATCAAATGGAGTAATTGCAAGTTGTGATGGTAGTAAAATTGGATCATGTCCATAAACTGCACGTTTTTCAGATCCTGAAAAAATTCCTGCGCTTATAGTTAAATGTCCGACAAGAATTGAAGGAATTGTTTGATCAATTTTTTGTGCAAAATTGACAATGATTTTTGCTAATGATTCTGAAATATGTTGTGTTAATTCACTTGCAGATGCTAAAGCATGTGCAGCATTGAGCGCAAGATGATGTCGATTTGGCCAAGGAATTCCAACAATTTGTACAGGACCAGATTTTGTTTGAATGGTAAGTGCATTTGGTTTTGCAAAAACATGAAAGCCATCGATAGGTAGGTGTGCAAAAATATCTAAAGCGTTTGCCTTTCCAAAACTTAAAGGATTATCATGATTGCCAATAACAATAACGACGGGAATTTTTGCTTGATACAAACGCATGAATGATTGCATTAAAAGTTTTTGTTGTGTTGGACTTGGGTTTGCAGTTTTGTAGGCATCACCTGCAAAAATAAAAAGATCAACAGTGTTTGCAATGGCATAATCTACGCACGTATCGAATGATTTTTTAAAATCAAGCAAGCGTGAATGAATTCCGGTTTCTGGATCTATTCGACCGTAATTTTCCATGCCAAAATGAATGTCTGCTGTGTGAATGAATCGTATCATGAGTTAGTAATTTTGTTGATCAATGTATCCAGTTTTTAATGCTCCTGTAAATAGAATATCCTGTTTTTCTTTAATTGCTATGCCATCAATTTGCATAAACGGTTTCAGGTTCATTGATTTTGTGACAATTGAATTGGTAATGATGATATGTGCAGGAATGCAAACACTTTCTTCAATGATGCAATTTTCAATGTGTGCATAAGCGCCAATCGTAACATTTTTTTTAATGGTTGTTGCGCCTAGGAGCAGTGCACCAGAACTGATGTAAGATCCAGGTTCAATGCGAACTTTATTTTCAATTTGTACGTTGAGTGTGTTTGCAAATCGAACGCCATGATTCATCCAATGTTGCAAGAGCTCTGAACGTTTAATATGTTCCACTGCCCACAAATCAGCAAGCGTATCAATGGATCGTACAATATCAAGTGACACTTGTGTTGTTACAATTTTTTTATGTTGTTTACTTGCGATGTGAATTAATTCTGGAAGATATATTTCATTCGTGGTGCTATTTTTTTCTAATTTATCGATATATTCTTCTAAAAATGAACGTTTTGCTAAATAAATTCCAGCACTAATGCAACATTGATTTGATTCATCAATGTCATCAGTTGGTTCTTCCATAACTTTAATTTGATTATTATCAATTACAACACGGGAATATTTTGTTGAATCGATATCCATAGTATGTGCTGTTATAAAACTAATGTCAGCATCAGTTTTTGTATGTTTTCGATATAGTTTGTTGATAATGTCTGGAGTTACTAACGGAATATCTCCGTTCATAATTAAAATATGATCCTTAAACCATATTGGTTTGGTGAGTTGTGCTGCATGACCGGTTCCAAGTGGTTGATTTTGAGTAATAAATTTTACACTTGTAGTAGTGTTTTGAACAATTTTTTTTATTTGTTCAGCTTGAAGGCCGACAACAAGCGTTGTTGGAATATTTAAAGATTCTAAAAGATTTATTGGGTAAAGAATCATTTCTGTACCACAAATTTTTTCAATAAATTTTGTTTTTCCTGTTTGAAATCGTTCTGAAATTCCGCCAGCAAGAATAATTGCTTGTACATTTTGTAGCATGATTTTCCTTTGTTTCTTCTACCAATAATGTGAAGTGGTTAAGAAAATTTGGTCACCAAAAAATCAACTCAAAGTGTAGTATAAGTTTAAATCATTTATGATGACAACATAATTTTATAAAATAAAAAAAATAGGTTGTCATTATAATTTTATAAAAAGAGTTTTTAAAAAGCTTAAAATGATTTACAATAAATGAAACCGTCTGCAGATTCAATTTAGTTTTTCAAAGTCTAAGGATAAAAAGTGATTGTAGCAACAAGATTTTGGCGTTTTTTTCTCATGCAAGTTCTGTTTGTTCTCGGATTATCATCAATAACATGTCCTATGATTTGGGACAATCGTTATTTTCCATGGTTTGATCAATTGTATACAGGGTCTGATAGTCGTCATGGCTATTTAGATTTAAATAGTTTTTTTGTGACCAGTGGTGATGCTTTTCGTTT
Organism: Candidatus Babeliales bacterium; assembly: GCA_017992075.1. Classification (GTDB taxonomy): domain Bacteria; phylum Babelota; class Babeliae; order Babelales; family Chromulinivoraceae; genus JACPFN01. The sequence goes on along the minus strand of JAGOPI010000007.1, from coordinate 31,734 downwards.
TGATTTAAAAGCAAACAAAGAAGAACAGGTTGTTTCCACTCCAGAAATTTGGGGAATATTAAATCTTTCTGATGTTGGTTCTGCAATGACACTTGCTGGACTTACAAATCCAATTCCGCAAGATTGGCAATGGCTTAGTGATTTTTCAGCAACTATGCCATCTTCATTTCAAGGTCAAGGTGTTGCTTTTTCATGTTATGCTCCAATTGGAAAACATTTTGGAGTTGGTGCAAATGGTTTTATTATGCAACTTCATTCCTTTATGTGTGTTCTTCCTGGTGAAGATGCAATAAAAAAATTAAATTTAAGCACGCCTGGAAATCAAGCACTTTTTACACAAATGATGAGTAATATGTATCAAGAGTTAGGGATTGTAAGTACGTCTTATCAACAAGTTGGTGTTGGTGATGTTGTTGTTTATGCAGCGTTGCATGATACTCATGAATATAAATATAAATTTCGAAAATTAGATTGGGGTTTGCATCTTGGTGCAATTATTCCATCAGGTTTAAAACGTGATCCTTACAATCTTGCATCAGTTCCACTTGGTTCAGAATTTGGATTATGGGGTTGGTTTGCATCTTTGTTTGCAGAATTTGAACTTAAAGAAGATTGGAAATTTGGAATTGTTGGTCGTATTACACAACGAATTGACAAATCTGTTTCAGCAAGAATTCCTGTTGGAAAAGAACAACCGTTATTTGCTCCTGTGGTTGCAAGTCTTGCAATTGATTCAGGAATTACGGCAAGTGTTGCACCGTACGTTGTATTTGAAGATTTACGCGCAGGCTTTGGAATAGAAGCAAAATATACAATTACAGTTCATGAGCAAGATATATTTTCAGCACGTTTAGATGATGGGTTAATTGCAAAAATGAAAAAATTAAATTATTACTCTGGATGGATTCAAGAATTTGCAACGGTTCGATTATTTTATGACATTGCGCATGATAAAGATTGGAAAAAACGGCCCTTTGCTTATTTTGCATGGGATATACCAATGAATCATATTGCAGGTCGTGGATTTGCAAAAACAAATAGAATTTCTTTAGGTTGTACGGTTAATTTTTAATATGAGAAAATGATGAAAAATAGAATACAAAGTATTTTGCCAGCACGTAGTTGGTTCAGTTTATTTTCAAATGATATTGCAATTGATTTGGGAACTGCAAATACGTTAGTTTATGTGCGCAATAAAGGTATTGTTTTAGATGAGCCGTCAGTTGTTGCAATTAAAAATAATACTAAAAAAGTTTTAGCTGCAGGAAAAGCTGCAAAAGAAATGCTTGGAAAAACTCCTGAAAGTATTACAGCGTGTCGTCCGATGCGTGATGGAGTGATTGCTGATTTTGAATTGACTGAAAGTATGCTTCGATATTTTATAAGAAAAGTTCACAATAATCGTCGTACGTTAGTAGCTCCTCGTATGATTATTGCTGTTCCATCAGGAATTACACAAGTTGAGCGTCGTGCAGTGATTGATTCTGCAAAACAAGCAGGAGCGCGTGATAAGCCTATGACAATTATGGAGCCAATGGCAGCAGCAATTGGTGCCGGGCTTCCGATTCATGAACCGCATTGCAGTATGATTGTTGATATTGGTGGTGGAACAACTGAAGTTGCAGTCATTGCACTTAGTGGTGTTGTTTTTTGTAGATCAATTCGTATTGGCGGTGATGAAATGGATCGTGCAATTGTTTCATACGTTAAACGAAAATATAATTTGCTTATTGGTGAGCGAACTGCAGAAATTATTAAAATGCAAATTGGTACGGTGATGCTTGATAGTCAAGATTCAAAATTACTTGAAGTTAAAGGTCGTGATTTAATCACGGGTGTACCAAAAACAATTACGTTAACCGATGCTGAAGTTAATGAAGCATTACTTGAAACAATTTCAAATATTGTTGATGTTGTTCGTGTTGCGTTGGAAAATACGCCGCCTGAACTTGCATCAGATTTGGTTGATCGCGGAATTGTGATGGCAGGTGGTGGATCACTTCTTCGTGGTCTTGATCGTTTACTTGCAAAAGATACTGGAATTCCAGTGCGCATTGCAAAAAATCCATTACTTTGTGTTGTTGAAGGTGCTGGAAAAGTTTTAGAGCAACTTGATTTCTTTAAAGAAGCATTAATGGATTAAAATGAGTTATAAAAAGCCACATCGTCAAGGTATTGAACTAAAAAAAAGATATGGACAACATTTTTTAAAAGATCGATTTTTTGTTGATCGAATGATTAATGCTGTACACCTGGATGACAAAATTTCTGTTATGGAAATTGGATGTGGTGAAGGAATTTTGACCGGTGCAATTTTACAAGGTCCTTGTAAGCAGTTAAAAGTTTTTGAAATTGATGAACAGTGGGCATCGTACGTTGATAAAGTGTATGGGTCTGATAGTAGGCTTAATATTGTACTTGATAATGTTTTGGATGCACAATGGGATTTACTTGCTGATCAAGGGCCTTGGGTTTTACTTGCAAATTTGCCATATCAAATTACCTTTCCTATTTTTCACAAAATCCAACAAAATCGATCATTGTTTCTTGAAGGTGTGATTATGATTCAAGAGGAAGTTGCGCAAAAAATTGTTAAAACTTCTGGCCGAGATTATGGTTATTCTTCTTTATTTTTTCAACATTATTTTGAATTGAAAATGCTTGATAAAATTTCTCCTGGCGCGTTTTATCCGCCACCATCAATTTACTCTCGATTATTATATTTTAAATCAAAACAAAATTTGCGAACAATTGAAAAAGAAGAAGAATTTTGGAAATTTATTAAATTATGTTTTCATCAACCACGCAGAATGTTGCGAAATAATCTTTCTCAATCTCATTATGATCTATTGCTTTTGGAACCTGAATTATTGTTGAAACGTGCGCAGCAATTAAACATGCAAGATTTTTTAAATATTTGGTCTGTTTTTAATTCTTAGAATTATACATTAATGCAATTCATTTTTAAATTCATGAAATATTTTTTTAGCTTCAGATATTGCCGTAATGAGTATTTATTAAAGATTCCTTGTTGTTGGTACTTTTTAAGTTCTGGCGTTGCAAAATGTGCGTTGCAATCATTTCTTAAATCATATTCATCAAATTCAGGTTTAACATTATCCCAACTATCGTTTTTTGGAATTGTGGTTTCTTGAATAGTTTTTGTAGTATTATCTACATTGATTTTTGTTCCTGAATGTTGAAAATTTATTTTTTCAGAAAGTATTATTGTTGATACTATAATAGTTGAAATAGGACTTGCATTGGGCGTGTGAAATGCAGGCGATCTATGACTGTTCGTTCGTGCTGTGTTAGAAAAGCGACTGCTCGGTGATTTTGATTTTGGGCGGCTTTTTAGAAATTTTTGAAGTAGATTGTTTAAGTCGAATTTTTCAAAAGATCTATTAGGTTTTATTTTATTTTGCACAGGTGCGTTTGTTGTGCTGAAATGACAATAAAAAATATTAAAAAACAACAACCATAACATCATAAGTTTATTTTCTGCATCAAAAATTGCTTTAATTTTGTGAATTATGATATCTTTTTTATGGTAAAAAAATAAAAGTTTTTAGGGGAATTTATGATAAAAAATGTTATATTGTCTATTTTTGTGATTAATTTTTTAACGTTTTTAATTATTGCTTCTGATAAATCAGATTGGCTTTTTGTAGAAAATAATAATCAATCAGATTGGCTTCTTGTAGAAAATAATAATCAAGATCGAGCTCAACCCGTACCATTTCTAGTTCAATCCGTACCGTTTCGAGCTCAATCCGTATCCTATAAAGGAACAGCGTTTCCGACATTAAAAAAATGGTCTGAAGCATGTAAAAATGGTAATAAAAAAAATCGTGATGGAGCTGAGGCAGGATCTGATTCTGGTTTTAAATCATTGGGCACAAAAGAGCAGCAATGGCAAGAATTTAGGGCAGTGTTATTAGATTGGATGCAAATGATGATAAATGGTCCGTTAGCGGATGTATTTTTATGGGAACAATCTAATAATGTTACTAGAAAACCAAACGATGAATTTTATGATCTTTTAGAAGAATCTCCTACATTTATGCCGTATGCTCAAAAAATTATTGCAAAACCTGGTGATACATTTTTCATTCGTGGTGACTTACATGGTGATATTTTTTCATTACTTGCACAGTTAGAAAAAATGAAAAATGATCATGTGCTTGATGATAATTTTCGCATTATTCCTGACAATGTTTCAATTTTATTTTTAGGAGATTATGTTGATCGTGGTGCATATGGATGTGAAGTTTTATATACAATGCTTCGACTTTCTTTGGCAAATCCTGACCGTGTAGTTTTTGTGCGTGGAAATCATGAAGATATTCCTATTTCTACAAAATATGGATTTAAAGAAGAAGTTTTAAATAAATTTGATGATGATATAGATGATAGAAATAAATATAAATTTATTTCAAGAATGAATGATTTGCTGCCGGTTGTTTTATATATTGGATGCGAAAATCAGCAGGCTTTAAATTTTGTTACTAATTATTTGCAATGTTGTCATGGTGGATTGGAAATTGGATATAATCCGCAACGATTTTTAGATAATCATGCAACGGCATTTCAACTATTGGGATTATTGCATCAAAAATCTTTTGTAGATAATTTTATTAAAAATTGTGATAAAAAAGTATCAGGAACATTTAAATGGGTTAAGGGTTTTGTGGTGTCCAATGAATTTACAAAAATGAAAGAATGGTGGGAAAAATCATGGGAAAATGTACGTCATTTTTTTAAAGATAATCGATTATTAGATTCTCCTGTAAGCGGTTCGCTTCCATTAGGCTTTATGTGGAATGATTTTGAAGTGGAAAATAAATTTCCTGTTACATATAATGGTATCCGTGGTTTAAGCTATGGTAAAGAGTTAACAGAAAAAGTTTTAGAATTACAAAGTTCAGATAAAAGTAAAATTTTTGGTGTTTTTCGAGCTCATCAACATGGTGATCCTGATATGATGGATGCTTTAAAAAATAATTCCGGAGTGTATAAACTTTGGAATCATGATGAAAATATTGTTGCTCGTGATTGTTCTGATATGACACATTGCAGAACTTTGATCGGTGGTAGTGTGTGGACTTTTAATGTTGGCGCAGATTCTATCTATGGAAATAATTTTAGCTTTAATTTTGATGCATACGGTCGACTTATTGTGCAGCAACAGCTTAAAGATTGGAAGTTGCAAGTATTTAACACAACTGTGTATCCGTAAAAATATTGTTTAATATTTTTGTGGTATAAATTTTTTGCAAAGTATAAGAACTATGAAAAACCAAACTCCGTTCATGGTGGCAATCGATCCTGCAATTGAAACATTGCACACATGTGCCAAGATGCAGCCACTTACAGCACCAATCATGCCAAGCAAAACACTGATGATGAGCATGTGAGTTAATCGTTTTGTGATCAGTTGTGCTGTTGCAGGTGCGGTGATCATAAACGCTACGACTAAAATTGCGCCGGCGCATTCAAAAGCACCAATAATGGTCCAACAGGTCATCATCATAATCAGATAATGAACCACATGTGGTTTAAAATTGAGCAAGGATGCAAAATTATGATCAAATGTTGCAATGCTGAACGCTTTAAAATTTGCAGTAATGGTGATGATATTTATTATTAAAATTAAACTCATTATCCAAATTGCATATGATCCACAATCAACACCTGCAATTTTTATTTGTTGCAATGGCGTGAATGCTAATTCACCAAGCAAAACCATATCAATATCTAAATGAATTGATCGTGCAAAAAGATTAATTAAAATAACAGCAATAGAAAAAAGAAGTGGAAAAATAATGCCAATAGCGCCGTCATGATGTACTCGTTTTGTTTTAATTAAAAGTTCAATTATTCCTACAGTTGTTAAACCAATTATGGTTGCTCCAACAAACATGAAAGGATGATGCAGTTGATGAATGATAAAAAAAGATAAAACGATGCCGAGTAAAATTGCATGACCGAGCGCATCACTCATAAAACTGGTGCCACGAAGTACCAAAAATGTTCCAGGTAAGGCACAAGCAGTAGCTGTTAAAAGTGCTGTGAGTAAAAGTTGTAGATAGATAAAACTCATAAACATTGATCCTTCAAAAATTTTAACCCTTGCGGTGTCAGTTGCCAAAAGTTTTTTTGAGGTGATGTGATCAAACCTTGTACTTCAAGTGTTGCAATAATTTTATTGGTACTTTTTTTGCCGACAGCTTGCAAAGCTTTTAAGTCATGCGCATGAAATGGATTTTTCAAGCCTTCGTTAAATAGTAAAAAATTTTTAAGCATCGCGTGTTCATCCATTTTTTGAATGTGCTTTTGTTGTTTTAACCAAGTAATTATGATACCTTGCGGTGCAAAAAGTATTGAAAAAAAGGTGATCATTGTTGCAACGATCACAATAGTTGGCCCTGTTGGCACATACATCATGCTGCTGCTGATCAGAGTGCCAGCAGTTGTCGATATCATTCCAAAAAAAGCAGATAAAAAAATTATTGTTTCAAAGGTATGACTCCATTGTCGAGCTGCAATTGCAGGAGCAATTAAAAGTGCGCTGATTAAAATTATTCCAACAGTTTGAAGTCCGATAACAATGGTGAGCGTTGTCAGTAAAAGCATAAGATATGAAATGGTGCGTGTTGCAATATTGCTTGTTGCTGCGAACTCGCTGTCAAAAAGCAATATTTTATATTGTTTGTAAACGTTGAATATAAAAAACAAAAAAAACAGTGTAGTGATGGAAATCATTATTAAATCTTGATGTAAAAGAGTTGATGCGTTGCCGAGTAAATATTTTGTAAGTCCAGCTTGATGCGCATCAGGAATAGTTTGAATTTTGCTTAAAAAAACAGTACCAAGTCCAAATGATGTCGCAAGTATAATTCCTAAAATTGTATCTTTTTTTAAAGTTGTTTTGTGTTCAAGTTGATCAATGCACACGGCAGCAAACAGTGCAGATATGGTTGCAGAACATATCAGGATCAATGGATTTTTGCTCATCGTGTAAAAAAATATTCCAGTCAGTCCTGGAAGTGTTGCGTGTGCAATGGTGTCACCAAATAAACTTTTTTTTGAAAGTACTAAAAATGTTCCGATCATGCCGGCATTGATACCTAAAATTCCGGTTGTAAGCAGAATTAAAAATAATGTTTGATCAAATTGAATCATGAGAAATTTTTCTTGTTATAAATTTTTTAAAAAGTTTAATTCATTATCAAATTACTGGATCCCAAATCTAACGCACACGTTTTATTTTTGTAAAACGATACTTGTTTGGGATGACCCTTGCCTTGTTTACAGTCATGTTGGACAGGTGAATAAAAAAATTATGAATTTTTATAAACAACTGAAATAATTGCACCTCGTCATCCCAAACTTGATTTGGGATCCAGATAACTGATAAAGAGTTACTCATATTTTTCAAATGTCATTTTAAATGTTTTTGCTACATTTGTAGGTGTTAATGTTTCTTTTGTTGGACCGCATGCAATATGTTTTACATTCATTAAAAAAGTCCAATCAAAATATTGTTGTACGGTTGCAAGATCATGATGTACGACAACAATTGTTTTACCTTGAGATTGCAGTGTTTTTAAAAGTTTTAAAATGAGCTGTTCAGTTACCATATCAATTCCAGCAAAAGGTTCATCGAGCATAAAAATATCAGCTTGTTGTGTAAGTGCTCGCGCTAAAAAAACTCGTTGTTGTTGACCACCTGATAGTTGGCTGATGTGTCGATCTTGAAAAGGTGTCATTAAAACTTGTTCAAGAGCCCATGCTGTGATTTCAAAATCTTTTTTTGTTGGTCGTTGCCACCAAGAAAGTTTTCCATATCGCCCCATCATGACCACATCATGAACTGATACGGGAAATGTCCAGTCAACAGAATTGCGTTGAGGAACGTAGGCAATGTGATGTTTTTGTTTGTTGAATGGTTCATCAAAAATTTTAATGGTACCTGTGATTGGTGTGATGATACCAAGAATTGATTTTAAAAGCGTTGTTTTTCCACTTCCATTTGGTCCGATAATTCCACACATGCTACCTTGTGGAATTTGCAAATCCAAATCCCAAATAACCGGTTTTTCGTGATAAACGACAGTTAAATCTTTAACGGAAATGATATTTTTTGATATGTCTTGCATGTAAATTGATGGCTGAGCATATAAAGTTTTATTTTAATCATGTAAAGTATACCATAAATTTTAAAAACTGTTTTTGGAAAATATATGCATGAAAAATTGATTGAGGAAGGTGATACATCTTTAGAAATAACAGAAAAAAAGGTTTTGTTGGTACTGAATCTGTTCTTGTTTTTTCATGGAAGTACGGGTCTTTAACTATTCGAAAAAAGCAAGAGTTTAAAATGCATGAACGTCCTGTAGATTCTACACGCTGCTTGTTGTAAATATCCTTCGAATTTGATAGAAGTTACGTCTTGTGATGGAGAAACATTTACAGACAAGAGGCATTTTTTTGATTGTTATAACTATTTTATTCCAAATGGTATAATGTTAGAAAATTTTAAAAACATTTCAAAAGTTGAATCTTTATTGCTATTAATTTTATCTAATTCATATCCTACATTATCTATTTTAACTCACTGGTCATTACATAGCACACCAGGAGGAATTTGTATTTTCAGATCAGGTCCAAATAACACTATTGAAAGTGTAGATAAAAAATGAAAAAAATTTTAATGCATATTGGAAGTATTATTATCGTGTAGCTATTTAATCTAAAAAAATAGAAATCGTTTTGTTGTGGGTGCTTTAGTACATGAACGTAGGTCCAACGTTACTTTTTGTGAGCAAATAATGCAACATTTAGCTAAAACTTATGATGGTGATAATTTAGAATATTAAGCATCTTTGCACGATGCTATCTACATTGTATTGCAACATGCCACAATAATCTTCTTGTTTACTACCTGGTGATCCGAGTGCATCTGAAAAAAGTTCACGGCCGAGTTGTACATTCCAGTTTTGAAATTTTGCACCTTGAATAAGTGCTTGCATGTTGCGTGTTGGGATACACGATTCTGCAAAAATAGTTTGAATTTTATGTTGTACAATAAAATGAATTAAATTTTGAACATCACAAGTTCCTGCTTCGCTTGCAGTGCTTATACCTTGTAAGCTGATTACTTTGCAATCGTATGCACGTGCAAAATAAGAAAAAGCATCATGTCCTGTAATTAAAATTCTTTGTTCTTGAGGAAGGTTTAACATTGCATTTTTTGTTTGATTATAGGTGGTTAAAATTTTTTCAATATAATTTTTTTTATTTTTTTCATAAAGATCAAAATGTTGTGGAGCATGCTCTTGTAAATTGCTGGCAATGGTTTGTACAGCATTAATCCATAAATTTGGATCAAACCAAACATGTGGATCAGGGTATTGTTCAAATTCTGATGAATAAATTAATTGATTTTGTGACATGTTATTTGTTACGGCTATAGTTTTTTTGTTTGAATTCATTTGTGCAAAAATATCTGCCATGCGTGCTTCAAGGTGCAAACCGTTATAAAAAATAATATCTGCATTGCTCATTGCGATGACATCTTGTTCTACTGGCTTGTAAATATGTGGGTCAACTCCAGGCCCCATTAAAATTTTTAAATTAATGGTATTATTTGCAATGTTTTTAATAGCATCTGCAATGATAGTGGTTGTACAAACAATTGAAGGTTTGTTGCTCGATGTTGGTAACTTTTGTTGCACAAGGATGAAATAGAATCCTGTGAGGCACAAAAAAATGGTGATGAGTAAAAATGTGAGATGTCTGAATTTCATATAAGGGATAGTTCTTTATTTTATAGCTGGATCCTCATTTTCATGAGGATGATGAGAAAGAGAATACAATTTTGAATAAAAATAGATCTTATATCGGTCGCTACGTCATCCTCGACACCGATCGAGGATGACGTAGTTACATAAAATCATTTGTTCTATATTTTAAAACCGTGTTGAAAAATATTGAATTATGTCGCTGCTTTCAAGCATTCCAATACTTTTTGGTTCATCAAGTAAATATGGTGCTTGGGTATTGCCATTATTTAAGGCTTTGAGTTCTTGCATGTTCTTTGCATTGCTTAAATCTAAAAGTGTGACTTTATCGATTTGATTAATTTTTTTCAAATACGCAATTACTTTATTGCACCAAGGACATCCGTTGTACACAAAAAGTTTAATTTTGCCTTGTTCATTTGAAGTTTTGGTTGTCATGGTTTCCATTGACTCTGGTTTCATGGTTAAAAAAACGTTTGATAGTAAAAGAATAGTGATAGAAAAAATAATTGTTTTTGATTTCATGATTGAACTTTCATATTTTTGATTTTACATCATAAAATCAACGTAGCATCTGATAATTACTTGGTCAAATTGGATGTCAAATGGCCTTTAAATTTAGGGTCATTTTTGTGCAGATTTATTTTGGTTTCTTTGTTATGACCTTTTTTTTCTTTTTTAATTAATTGTTTAATTTCTTTCCATTCATGTTCTGCAATATCCATGGCGCCATACACTTTTTGATTATACATTTCTAAATTGTAATCATCTGGTATAAATTTTGCAGCGTGATATCGCATATGTTGAAATAATACTGGATCCATAAATGGTATGACATCTCGATATGATTTCTTTTTAATATGATATGGAGTTATTTCAAGAGTGTTACAAGCAGGGCGTAAATGAGCAATAATATCATGAGGAGCATTTGGATGATCTTGAAAATATTGCACAATGATGGGTAAAAAAGTCAGCATTGGTAATGGATAAAGTGGAAAAGTATTGCGATAGGTTAAAATAGTCCAACCCATAAACCAAAGTTCGAAATGACCAGGATCGTAGCTCACCGCTTTAAAATATTTTTTCAAAACTTTTTCATCATGACACGGTGCTTGTTCAATTTTATAATTATTGCGCGTTCGTTCATATTCTGTAATTTTTAAACGAATTTGACGTAATTTATCAGGTAATTTAAAATTGTTACGTTTTGAAAATTTTTTGCGTGAAAAAAATCTTTTAAATGAAAAAAAATCAAGCATTTGAACGCTATCTGCACGAGAATAAAAATTATAAACATTTTTAAATATTGGGCTATTAATTAAATAATCGGTTTCAACTTGAATTGGAGTTCCTAAAAGCCATAATTCATCAACAAAAAACTGTTTTGATATCGGCTTGGTTGTATGCAATGCGCCAAGTTGTAGTGCTAAATTTCCACCATGACTGTAACCGATTAATCTAATTTTTGGTTCAAAACCTTCTTCGTGAACATGTTGCAAAAGTTTTTCTAAATCTTGATGTAAAAATGCTGATTCAAGATAACGAAGTTTGTTGCTGACCAGTCCACTCCATCCAAAAGTATAATATTGATCAGATGGTTCGTGGCCTACAAATCGAGAAATTTCTTCAAATGATGCTGCCAAAATTGGAGCTGCAGCATTGTTAAGAGGATGATGAAGATCGATTTTATGCAAACCGAGTCCTGACATTGCTTGATTCTTATAAAAAAATGGATCACGACGATTAATTTCTGTAGATCGATAGTACACCGATTCTTCAATCGTATCGTTGAGCATTTTTACAATATTGCGCAGCGTTAAATGTGGCCTGAGTGAAAAAGATCCATGAATAAAAACAGTAATCCAACGTTCTGGTAAATTATAAACATTGGTGCCATGCAGCATTAATGTTACAAAAAATAATTTTTTTATATTCATTGTTCAGCCCATTTTAAAAATTGTTAATCTTTTTTTTGATATAAAGAAATGATATATCCAAGTACAAATCCAAACAGTGATAAACTTAAAGCGCTTAAATCTTTTGTTGTAGTGTCTAACGCTGTGAAATTTAAAATATTGTATGAAAAAAGTCCAAAACAAACAGAGAGCCATGCTGGCAATGAACTTTTTGGTTGGCTAATGTATGCAATAAAAATTGGTACAAATAAACAAATAACTGAAAGGCGATAACTTTGTTCTAAAATGTATAAAATATCACCAGAGGCAAATAAAGAAGTTATTACTGCGCTTAAGCCAACAAATAATGCAATTGATTTTGTTGCCCATAGTTTTATTCGTTCAAAAGGAATATAGACTGCAAAGTCTTGTATAATATTTGAATTGATTGCACATAAAAGTGAGCTTGCTGTTGACATGATAGCTGCAAGAATTGCACAAATGATAACGATAAACATCCATTCTGGGCATATTTTTGCAAGAACGAGTACAAAAGGGTTACCACGTGAAACGTTAATTGCTTTTAATCGTGCTAAAATTCCAAAATAAAGAGGAACACATGAAAAAACAATAAGCAATATTGCTGTTAAAAATGCAGAAATGGTAGCAGTTTTTTTTGATTTTGCAGCAAAAAATTTTTGTCCAACGTCTTGAGAAATAAGTAAAAATAAAATAGGAATACATAGTGTTGGAAGTACGTTGTATAAAGATATATTTGTATTAAATAATCGATGTTGTACGTAGGCTAATTTTTCAGGTGTTAAATAAAAACTTAATTTTGCAGGAATAAGCATTTTGCTCGCGACGATAAATGTACCCATGATAAATAAAAGTTGAACAATGTCGACAAGAACAATTGAATGAAGGCCGCCAAGCATTGTATAGGTAATTATAAATAACCAACAACTTAAAAAAATATAAGGATCGGAAATTTGCAAACCAGAAAATAATGCTTTTGATGCAACTATTTGTGCAACTAAAATGCCCCACATGCTTATGACAGATAAACATGAAGCAAACATACGCAGTCGCGTTGAGCTGTAATGTGTTTGAAAAATTTCTGCAGTTGTTGCAATATTTAAAGCTCTCATGCGTGCAGCAACTCCACAACCTAAAATAATAAATCCACAACAAATTCCTATCGTGTACAGCAGCCCCCAAAAGCCAATAAAATATGCTTGGTATGCAGTACCTAAGATCATTCCACTGCCAAGTTGACTTGCAACAATGGCAAAAGTTAATTTAATTACGCCTAAATTTTGATTAGCTAAAAAATAATTTTGCAAAGTTCGTACGGATCGTGCAGACCAAATTCCAACAGCAAGGTAGATAATTGCTAGACCAAAAAGTAGATAATAAAATAGATCGATATTAATTTTAATCATAAATCCTTACCGTTCAATTTTTGGCTTAAGATTTTTTATAATATATTTTCAATTATAAGTTCATCATAATGATCTATAATATGATCAGCTTGTGCAAGAGCTTGACGATCTTTGCCAGTGTTTATGCCTATACAAAACATTCCTGCAGATTTTGCAGCAGCAATTCCATGACGTGAATCTTCAATTGCAATGCATAGCATTGGTTCAATTTTTAATTTTGCGGCAGCAAAAAGATAAATGTCAGGATTTGGTTTTGGAATTTTGTTAACTAAATCAATTGAATAAATATGTTCTTTAAAAAAATTATCAAGTGGTAAATATTGCATTACTTTGTCTAAAGATTTTTGATTAGAATTGGTTGCAATTGCGGTTTTTAAATTTAAAGACATGAGTTTGTTGTGAAATCGATCAAAACCTTCAATTAGTTGTGCTTGTTTTTTAAATTTTGAAAAGGCGAGGCGTTGTTTTTCTTCAATTAATTCTTCAATTGATTCAGGCGTATTAAAAGTTTTTTTCATAAAGTTGCAAGTTGAATATAGTGATGCGCCTTTGAGCATGGGCATAATGTTGTTGCATTCTTCATCACTTAAAAATCCTTTTGTTTTAAGCATGTGTTTTGTTGCTTGTTCCCAAACATTTTCAGTTGAAATGATGGTACCATCCATATCAAAAATTATAGCTTTGTATTTCATGAAAAACCTTTGCTTGTCATTCTGTACAAGTTGTAATGATTCAAGTAAACTTATTGTTACAACATATCTTACCATAAAATTGAGTTAAAGTTTTATGAAAAAATTGTCATTTATTCCTATTTTATTCATGGTTTTGCTTGCAAAATCAATTCCATTTAATTGGATTATTGGTTCATATCATGCAACTTTTTCTTGGACGACAATGCTTGCTCCTGTATTGACCAAATATTATGGTTTTGCATGGATCAGTCTATTTTTTGTTTCGCCTTCTTTCATCTTTGCAAAGGTTGGAATTTATTCCATTTTGTTATCGTTTTTGCATCGCACGCCCCTTTTGTTTGCATCTCGAGCTTATCATGTCCGTCATTGGTCAACATCTTTTGTGATTCCAGCTTTGTGTATGACTTTGTTTATTATTCATGATGTTGGATCTGTTGCATGGTTTTATAGTTTGTATTGGCTTATTCCGATGATGTTGTACTTTGCAAAAGATTGTATGATATCACGTGCATTTTCTGCTTCTTTTATTGCGCATGGTGTTGGTTCAGTGATTTGGTTGTATACAAAAATAATTCCAGCAGAAGTATGGTTAAGTTTAATTCCGATTGTTATTTGTGAACGATTGTTAATGGCTGGTGGAATGATGGTACTTGATGTTGCAATTGATCGAATGCGACGTATGCAGCGATGGAATAAATTTTGCAAAAGATTAGGATGTGCATGATTTCTCATCTGGCAATGATCATGGATGGTAATCGACGTTGGGCAAAAAAACAAGGAATGTTTGCATGGTTGGGTCATCGTCAAGGTGTAAAAAATGTTGAAATGACCATTAAATATTGCATAAACAATAAAATTTCTTATCTTTCTTTATATACTTTTTCTCTTGAAAATTTACAAAATCGTCCAGAGCAAGAACGTTCTTATATTTTTTTATTAATTAAAGAATCACAGTCACGCATTGATGAATTTATAAAAAATGATGTACAAATTCGATTTGTGGGTGATCTATCTAAAATTCCTGATGATGTGCATGATATGTGTATGAGCATGCAGCAAGCAACAAGTCATTGTGTAACATTGGTATGTAATTTTTTATTTTGTTACGGTAGCCAACAAGAAATAATAGCTTCTGTTCAAAAAATAGTTGATGATGGTGAAAAAAAAGTTACAAAAGAGTTATTGAAGCAAAATTTTTGGATGGATAACATTCCTGATCCAGAAATTATTATTCGTACTGGCGGCGTACAACGTTTAAGTAATTTTTTATTATTTCAGGCAGCTTACTCAGAAATTCGTTTTTTAGATTGTCTTTGGCCTGATTTAACGTGTGAAATTTTAGATCAAACAATTCAAAATTGTATGATTGCTCATAAAAATTTTGGTAAATAAAATATCTTAAATTATGTTTTTTGATTGGAGTCGTCAGATTTTGATGATGTATTGCAAAATTCGATTCTTTGTTTTCCGAAATTTTTGTTTAGCGGCATTCGATAAGATCCGTTTGCTGCTTTTGGACAATTATTGTTTGTGTGATTTTGGTGAAGATTGTTGCTTGCATCGATTGATGTGATTGCAATTAGTAGCAATGTAAAAAATAATAAATTTGTTTTCATAAAATGATTTTTTGTTGGTTTTAAATTTTTTCAACTTCTAATTGTAGTATTAATTCATTTTTTAAATTAACAAAAGAACCTGGTAATGGTTTTTGTCCAATGATTTTGCATTCTGAAGGATATGGTTTTGAGATTTTTTGATTTTGAAAAAACACTGAAATGTTAGTTTTATATTTTTGTAAAAATTCAAGCACTTGTTCTAGTGATTTGTTTATGAGATTTGGCATAACATAATTTGTTAAATGTTCGGTTGCTGTGTAGGCAATGATTTTTTTTTCAGATAAGTGCTGTTCTTTTTGTGGTGTTTGACCAATAATTGTGTTTGTTGGTAATGGGTAATTTTGTGGATATGTTTTTAATTTTATACGTGCATTTGTGCAAATTTCTTGAGCTTGAGCTTCAATTTTGCCAATTAAATTTGGTGTTAATTGCGCTTCAGGCAATTTACAAGTAACAACGATAATTGATTGATGTGGTTTAATTTGTCTGCCGGGTGTAGGTTTTTGGCTGATGATTGTTCCATGAGTAACGCCTGGGCATTCTTTTTGTGCAGCAACTTGGATATTGATGTGATAGGGAGATGTTTGCAAAATAGCCTCATGCAAACTGATGCCAACCAGATTTGGTGTTGGGTATGATTTATTACCTACAAAGATATTGCAAAAAACGTATCCAATCGCAAAACAGATGAATGGAATAGATAAAAAAAGATAATTTTTAAGATGTGCGTTCATGTATCCAGCCAGTTTCATGATAAAAAAGATTGGCAGACGATAAGCCGGATTCTGTGCTGCAAATTTCTTTGCAGTGGCAACCATTTATCTGTGCGACATACCCGCAAGTAAGAGATTAAGCGCTCCGCTTGCTTATTTTGTCTTGCTCCTGAAGGGGTTTGCCCGATAGGGCCATTGCTAGACTTATCCGTGTGCTTTTACCACACATTTTCACCCTTACCCGTCATTTCTTTTTGAGAAGTGATTGGCGGTCATTTTCTGTGGCACTATTCCGTCAATTTTAAATTTAAAATTGCCCTGAGTTGAGTTGATAGTTTGATCCAGTCGACTCTCCGCAGGCATCATGCTTAATAGGAGTCCGGACTTTCCTCGAAGGGTTTGGTCCCTGCGCGATTGCCTTGTCTGCCAAATTTTTCAAATTTTTTCACTAAAAACAGTTTATCACAGGGGGGGTTAAAATTAAAGAGGTTTTATACTTTTGAAAGTTCAATTGGTTGAATTTAATAATTGTTTTTTATTTTTGAAAGGTAGTTTTGATGATCGTTTTTGTTTGACAAATAGAAACAGTTTGTTATCCTTTTCACGGGTTTAACTCTCAAAAAATCATAAAACATTCATAATTTTTTTACAAAGGAATTTCAATGAAAAAATTTGTTTTAGCATCAGTTTTTGTTGTTGCAGCTTCATCAGTATTTGCAGCAGAGTCTGCTAAACAAAAACCAACAACAACAACACCAACAACAGCAACAACCGCAACAACACCTTCTGAATCATATTTTTCAAAAGCTTGGTCTAAATGTCCATCAACTCCAGTTTTTGTTGTAAATGCAAAAAATACAACAACAGCATGGATGAAAGAAAACCCTTGGAAATCAGCAGCTGTTGTAGCAGTTATAACAGTATTGACTGTTAAAGCAATTGATTATACTTTGACAAATGAAGATGAAGAAGCTGGCTTCTAATTTTTATTCAAATTTAAAAAAATGCCTCTTAAAAAAAAGCCTCACGATTTTCGTGGGGCTTTTTTTGTATAGAAATTTTGAAATCTTTAATCATGAAATGGTTGTTTACTTATTGCCCAAACGATTAAAAACATGAAACAATTTTGAATACATGCAACTAGGATATCACCAAAATGAATTGGATAATTGATACTGTATTTTAAAACAATATTATAAAAAATTGCATACACAAAAATGAAGCAACAAGGAATTATGATTTTGTTGTACATGTCATCTTTAATTTTTAATGCAAACCATGACATGGGAACTAAAAATAAAATATTAATGCCAAAAATTCCCGTAATTAAATAGGTAATCATATCAAGCATGCATGCTAAAATTGTAAGTAATGTGATGGAGCAATTGGTCATTAAAATGTAAATATATGCAATAAGTGCTGGATTGAATTGGCTATGTGCTTGATATGAAAACAAGCATAGTTGTAAACTGGTTAGCATTATTAAAATAATCGTTGTTGAAAATAGAGTAATGTACAATTTCATGATAATTTTTTTCCGAATTATGTTACAGATAAGATTGTTTTTATGGTATACTGCATAATAATTTCTTAATTTTTATCATATCTTGCAAAAATTTCATGCAAAAATTATTTAAATTTTTTTTATATGCGGTGTTTTTTATTTCTTGCATCGTCTTTGGTGGTTTTTGTTTTTTTCTTCATAATCATACGATCGATTTTTCAAGCTTGCAACAAGATACGCATGCTAAACCATCAATTTTGCTTGATCATACAGGACAAGAATGGGGTCGATTTCAACTTGATAAGAGAAAATATGTTTTACTTGAAACAATGCCTGAGTATTTAATTCAAGCTTTTTTAGTAACTGAAGATCGATCATTTTTTGAACATCCTGGAATTTCATTTCGTGGCATTTTGCGATCAATGTTGGTGAATTTATATTCAGGAAAAAAAGTTCAAGGTGCAAGTACAATTACGCAGCAATTGGTACGATTATTATTTTTTGAATCAAAAAAAACATTTAGCAGAAAAATTAAAGAGCAAATGTATGCTATTTTAGTTGAGCGAGCTTGGAGTAAAGAACAGATTTTAGAAGCGTATTTAAATAATGTTTATTTTGGATATGGAATTTATGGTGTGCAGGCAGCAGCGCAACGTTTTTGGGGTAAAGATATTTCAAAAATTTCGCTAGATCAAGCTTGTGTACTTGCAAGTGTAATGAAATCTCCACAAAAATTTTCACCTTTGCATGCAGCAAAAAATGTTATACAGCGTCGTAATATGATTTTGGCAATGATGTGTGATCATGGCATGATTTCACAATCACAGTTCTTTCAAGCGCAGGCAGAATCATTAATTATTAAAGATTCAGAGTCAAGCGTGTTAGCTCCACATTTAAAAGAGACCATTCGAATATTTATGGAAAATTTAGTTGGTCGACAAGCATTGTATTCAGATGGTTTAATTATTCAAACAACGATAGATAAAAATATGCAACAAGCGGGAGAACAGGCATTTGCATCTCATTTAAAAACATTGAAATCAACGGTTCATGATGAAATTGATGGTGGGATGATTACGATGGATGGAAAAACTGGCGAAATTCGTTGTTTGATTGGTGGTTATGATTTTAAAAAATCAAAATATAATCGAGCGTTGCAAGCAAAGCGTCAAATGGGTTCAATTTTTAAAGTTTTAGTTTACGCTGCGGCACTTGAACGGGGACTAAAGTTAAGTGACGTTGAAATTGATGAACCTTCTGAATGGGTGCAAAATGGGACACTTTGGGCACCAGGAAATTACAATGATCAATTTTTGGGGGTGATGACGCGAGCGTATGCATTATCACATTCAAACAATATTGTTGCGATTAAAACTTTGCTTCAAACGGGAATTGATTCTGTCATAGATTTTGCGCGACGTTGTAAAATTTCTGCAGTTATTAAACCATATCCATCAATTGCGCTTGGATGTGTTGATACAAATGTGTTGGAAGTGCTGGGTTCATTTAATGTGATGATAAATCATGGAAAATATGTGCAGCCACATTTTATTTCTTGGGTGAAAAATGGGTTGGGTCAAAAAATGTATAAAACAAAAGTTTGCTCTGAGCAAGTTGTTGATCCGGTGATTGCAAGTTCAATTGCGCGCGTGCTTACATTTGCAATGCAGCGACGAAAAAATTTTATGAATGTACCTGATTGGTTTGATAGTCAAGCGCTTGGTAAAACTGGAACAAATAATGATTTTAGAACTTGTTGGTTTTGCGGTGCAACACCAGAGTTAACAACTGCAATTTATATTGGATGTGATAGTAATGAATCGCTCGGGAAAAATATGTTTGGTTCAAAAACGGCATTTCCAATTTGGCTTCAATTTCATGAAAAAATTGCTAAACCTTTAGCAAATTTTTATTATGATCCAAAATTACATGAACGATCGATCAACTGGAGAACGGGTCGCAATAGTCATGACTTTTCAAATCCTGATGTGGTGACTTTGCTTGAAACTTAAAAATAAAAAAGGGAAGTGTTGTGAAGAAAAAAATAATTATTTGTATGTTTTTTATTTCTGCAAATATTGTGCCAAATTCTTTAAATGATATGAAAGGAATTTTAAGCACGGTTGAATCATTTCCTAAAAAATTTGTAGGATTTTTTAAAACCTTAGGACAAAGTTTTGGTGCACCACCAGAAGGGTATGTTTATAGTTTTGATGTGTATAATGATGTGAGCAGTCAAAATGCATACATTGCAATAAATGAAATTATGTCGTTGATGGGGGGAGATATTCCAAAACCACATGGTTGGACTTCTGCAACCATTAAGCCATTTACGCATTATTTGAAAAATAATCAGGATTATTATTTTGAACTTTTTATTAAATCCACTGATAAAAATTATTCTTCACATATGCCTTATTTACCGCATGATGATGTTTTATTTCGTCAAGAAACTTTAGCGCTTGAAGGAGAAAAAAACTCACAAAAATTGCATTATTTTCGAACATTTATGGGAAAAATTTTAAAAAATGGTGTGTATGTTCATGCGTTGAAAGCTGAAAGTTTAGGATATGTAAATCAAAATCCTAGTGATGCAAAATCAGATCCTGGAAATGTGACAATTGGTTCAACATTGTCATCACTTATTATTTTTAATAGCAGCGTTCAAGATTTTTATGTTGGATTTGTGCCTCAAGGATCTGCTACAACGATGACGAAAGCATCTTGCAAAACGTATGCAATGATTTCTGCAAATTCATTTGGTTTGTTAACTGCCACTGCATCAGTTACAAGCTTGAGTCCTGGAACGATTGGAATTTTTGATGCAACCTCTCAAGCATTAGTGAAAACATATAATTTGCCGACCTATATTTTTTGTAATTTGCCAAGTAAAACATCGATGCCATACACGCTTGAAATTTATCAAGATGTTGGTGAAAAATCTTTTGGTGTTGAACTTCAAGGTTTAATGTCGGGAAATTATGATCAAGTGATTGGAAATGTGCGAGACATTACCCCGGTGACCTGTGTGTTGTGGTATCAGTCTGCTGCTCAAGCTGGTGCAGCAGGGTATGCTGATGTAACTCCTGGAAAAGTTTGGATTGTTTCAATGTCTTCTGTTGATAAGGAATCTAAGCCTGTTATTATTGCAAGCGCAACTCCCGGTCAGGCAGTGCAATTTTCTCTTACGCGGCCAGCTTTTGGTCAAAAATTATGGATTTATTTTGTCTATGTTGCAACAAGCAGTGATATCATTGCTCAGCAATATTTGAAAAACTTTTTTCAAGGTGTTGATGGTCAAAATATGGTGCAATCGTATCATGTGCAAGGTGAAGAGCAAATGAAACTTGCACAACAACCTGGAGTAACTAAAAAATCAGTACCTCAAAATTTGCTTGTGCAAGCGGCGCAAGGAGCTTTAAACTTACATGGTGGTTCAGTTGAACTTGATGGTGTAACAGGATATTTTTTAGGAGCGGACGTTTATTCTTCGACAGGTGTTGGTGCGGGGCCAATGTATTATTTGTTGCAACCATCAGAAACAAATAGTGAAAATGTTGCGTTACCAACGTCATCGGTTCAAAATTTATTTATCAGTTCTGCGGGTGCAACAACAGCGCCGCAAGGAATGCCAACTCCAATTATGGCTTAATAATTAAAAATGATTTTTTATGCAAACGCTGCTTTGTATGTAGGCAATTCTAAAATTTTATAAACTTCGGATGCCTATAAAGTTTCTTTTTTAAGCAATTCTTCAGATAGTTTGATTAAATTTGCTTTATAACCTGCATTTTAAAAATTAAGTGGGATATAAAATAGTATATTAAAAAAGGTTGTTTTTTAAAGTTTGAAATAATGCGTTTTCATCAAAATCTGATTGTTTGATGATTCTGAATTGATCAGGAAATTCCTTTGCTAGTTCTAACACATTTTTAATTTGATGATTCGTATTTGTTGTTTCGTGTGGAATCACGATACAAGGCTTATGGAAAAATTTAATTTCAAATAGGCTGCCAGCGCCAGCACGAGACAGAATGATATCAGCTAGGTTATAAAAATCTTGAAGTTTATCATGAAAACCAAAAACGAGAGCAGGAATTTTTAAGTTTTTATAAAAAGCGGCATAATCGTATGGATCAGAGGCTCCAGTTTGATGAATGATTTGAAAGTGCTCTACCATTTGCGGATGTTGTGCAAACATGTTTTTAACTACTTGATTGAGTAAAATAGAACCTTGAGATCCTCCTAAAATAAGTAAAGTTTTTCGATTGGCTTGAAAATGAAGTTGATCAAGAAGTGCCAAGCGGTCAAATTGAAGGTCTTTTTGCGCAAATCTGATTGGATAATCAAAATGGATACATTCTATACCGGGTAGATAATTTTGTGTTGACTGAAAGCAAGTGTAAACTTTTTTAGTTAATTTTGATAAAAATTTTGTTGCTTTGCCGGGTTCTACATTAAGTTCGTACAGTTCAAATGGAATACCTAAGATTTGAGCGGCCAGGCAAGTAGGAATACAAATAAAACCGCCAAAACTTACAACTTTTGCTGGTTTAAGTTGGTATAATTTGTAACAACTTTTAAAAAAATACCATGTAGTTTTAAGCGCAAACCATGGAAGAAGCCAAGGTTGACTATATGGTGGATTATCAAGCGATGTTGGAACATATTCTTGAATGTGATGGTATTTTTTTAAAATAGTTTTATCCAGTTCTGATCCTGAAGTAAAAACGTAAAGTTCAGTCTGAGGGTTTTGGTCAAAAATATGTTTTGCTTGTGTGATGCAAGGAAGTAGGTGTCCGCCAGATTTTCCGGCAACAAAACATATGGTGAGTGCGGTTGTTAAGAAAACTGATGACATTTTTGTAAAAATCCTACTAAAGCTTGAGAAAGTTCTTGATCTTTAATGGAGCTTAAAGCTTTTGTTTCTTGTGGTGTTAATTTTTTTTGAGGTTGATTTAAAATTATCGTTTTTTGATTTTTTTGTATAATTTTTTTTGATTGAGCAATATATTTTAATTTGATTGAATCGATTTGATTGTTGCCCAAAATATTATTAATTTTATCTTTAATAAGCTCTGAAAGTAGATGTAATTCTTGCATCCAGCTTGAATCATTGACACCAAGTATTAAAGATTTTTGATGAATTTTATAGATAAATACTTTAGTTGCCATTGTTCCTACAATTTCTTCCCATCGGCTCATGAGTAAAAATTTCCAATAATGTTCTTGATTGCAATTTTGTAAAAGTTGTGCGACATGAGAACCTATGTGATTCATTGTTTCCTGTTTTTCAAGTATCATCAAATTTAATCAATGTTTAAAAGTGTGCAACTTTTAACAATAAAAATAAAGGAATTTTAATGCAAAAAAAACAATGGATAGTTTTTGCGCTTGTAGTTGGAGCGTTTGGTTTATTCGCTTATAAATATTTTGATCAAGCGATACCTTTTATCAAAGTACCTATCACAATGAATTATGATCAAGCTTGTCAGCAAGCTCGTGATATTATTAAAAAAAACAAATGGAATTTTTCTGATTATCAAGTAGTTGCAAAATATACGGATAGTGCAAAATTACAAGCATTTGTTGAGCTTGAGGGTGGTGGTAAAACAGCATTTATTGAAATGATAGAAAAAGATTATTTTCAGCCTTACGCTTGGCATGTACGACTTTTTAAAGAAAAAGAAGTTCAAGAGCTTATTATAGCATTTACTCCAAGTGGTAAACCGTATGAATTTGCAATGAAGTTGCCTGAAACTTTAGTTGGTAATTTTCTTGAAAAAAAGCAGGCTCATGAAATTGCGTTACAAGGTGCAGAGTCATGGAATGTCGATTTAACTTTGTATGAACTTGTTGAATCAAATTGTGAAGAGTTACCAAGTGGTCGAATTGATTATACTTTTATGTATGAACGTCATGATGTAACGCTTCAAAAAGGTTTGTACCGGATTAAACTGAAAGTTTCAGGTGATATTTTTTCACAAATGCAACGTGAAGTTAAAATTCCTGATGAATTTCATCGCCGCTATGAACAAATGTTTTCTTTAAATCATACGATTGCAGGATTTGCGCGTAATATTGGTTTTATAATTTACTTTTTTATTTTTGGTCTTTTTATTTTTGTATTCTTTTTTCATCGAAAAAATGGATTTTTATGGAAAGCGGCATTTAAATTTTTAGCTTTTTTAATGATTCTTTTTTTAATGAGCGCAATTAATGATTGGTCGTTGATTTGGAATCAATATCCAACGCATATTCCAATTTTTACATTTATGATAGAAAAAATCGTAAAAATTGCGTTTAGCATAATTTTTTTATTGACACTTATTGGTTGTTCAATGCTTTTTTCTGAAGTTGCTGGGCGTGCTGTTTTTTTAAAACATATTCAATTTTTTAAACTGTGGAACTGTTCAGTTTTGGCAACATATCAAGTTTTGACACAAACGCTTCTTGGTTATGGCTTTGCAATTATCATGATGGGTTATGCAGTAGCTTTTGCACTTTGTACGCAAACGTTAGGTTGGTGGGTGCCATTGAGTAATTTGATGGATCCCAATATTTTGGCAACAAAGGTTCCGTCTTTTTCTCCAATTGTTCAAGCATTTCGTGCAGGATTTATGGAAGAAATTTTATGCAGAGCATTACCGTTAGCAGGTATGGCATTACTTGTTTTAAATTCGAAACATAAAAAATATTGGATAGCTGCAATATTTTTTGTTCAAGCAATTATTTTTGGTGCGCTTCATGCAAACTATCCACAACAGCCGGCATACTATCGAATTGTTGAATTAATATTTCATAGCACGGGCTCTGGACTATTGTATCTGTATTTTGGATTATTACCGGGCATTGTTGCTCATTTTTTGTTTGATGCTTTTTTGATGTCGCTTCCTATTTTTGCATCAACATTGTTTGTTCATAAAATTTTGTCAATTTTTATGATGTTAATTCCTTTAATTTTGGTTTTTGTTGCATGGGTTCTGCAAGAATATCGATTAAAAAATGTTTCAACGAGTGATTTAAATAAATCACTTGAAATTGAACAAGGTTCATTAAATTCTGTAGTTTTAAAACGACGAGTATCTGAACCAATTTCAACTCGATCTCGACGCGCTGGATATATTTTTGGGTTGTTTGGATTATTGTTGTGGAGTCAATCAACAGATTTTGAAATTCAAACATCAAAAATTATGGTAACTATTTCTGAAGTTGAAAATATTGCACGTCAAACAGTAGAGCAATTTTTTGGACCACTTGGCGTTGAATGGAAAATTTCTCGAAATTATTTGAGTCCTAAAGATTCTTTGGGTGGTAAATTTATTTGGCAAGTTTTTGGTAATGATGCATATCAAACATTACAAGGTAATTATCTTGCATCACCATCATATTCTATTAAATTTTGTAAATTTGAAGGACCGGTTGAAGATCGATCAGAAACATTTGAAGTTTTTGTTCAAGCAGATGGAACTATTGTTCAATTAAAGCATGCAATTCCAGAATTTTGGTCAGGAGCTGATCTTTGTGAAGAGCAAGCGCAAGATATTGTTTATGATTGGATTGCTAAACTCTACAAAATTGATCGAAATGATACACAATTAGTTGTTTCACAAAGCACGAAACATCAAGATCGTCGTGATTGGAATATTGTTGTTAAGGATGTAAAAAATTATGTATACGATCAAGGCCAAGGTCGTATTCAAGCTCAATTGTGTGGTGATCAGCTGAGTTTAATCATGCGCTTTATCCAACCGACAGAACAATGGCAACGTGATGAACAAAGTCGCATGACGCAAGATCATTTATTAAAAATAGTTTTAACGGTTATAGCTATTTTATTTGTAACGATATTTTTACTTATGTCTATTCGACGCTTTGGAATTGCAACCAGTTATTTTTTACCATTTTTATTGCTGACTTTTGGATTTGTTGTTTTTGGTTTTGCAATGTTAGCAAATAATTGGTTTGAAATATTATTTCATTTTAATACTGCGCAACCGTTTTCTTATCAAATATTTAATTTGCTGGGAAATTCTTTTATTAAATTTTTAGTTAAAGGTGCATCCTCTGCGTTATTAGTCTTGAGTATAATCTTTTTTGGAATGCGCGTTCGTCTTAAAAATATATATTCAGCTATGCCACTAGGAGTAGCGCTTGGTGTGGGAATGTTTGGGCTTGTTATATTTTTGAAAAACTTTGAACCAATGCTTGCACCAAATAGTGGGTACAATGGTTTTACGACTGATATTTTTCCAATATTTGGTATTTTTTCGATATTTATTGTGCAAACAGTTTCAACTGTTGCGATTATGACTTCAGTTTTTGCAGTTAGTGAACAATGTGCTCATCGACGTTGGTTGCAAATGTTAATTTTTGTAGTTGCGGGTATCGTACTTTCAAGCTTTGAACAATTGCTTAATGTTCCAGTTTGGATTTTTTCAGGAATTTTGGTTGGGCTTGTTTTGAATTGGTTATATCAACATTTTTTACGTTACGATAGTGATTTAATTTGGATTATTATGGCAACGGGGCAAATTATGCATGTTGTTCCATCGATATTATATGGTGCATTTCCTGATATTGTTTCACAATTTGCTGTCGCAATTTTATTATTTTTTGCAATGCTCATGTGGATTTATGCAAAATTTTAAAACAAATAATGACTGATTATAGCTTTAGGCTCTTGCTTTTTGAGCTTTAAGATTTGTATATTCATGGTAAATGGGGGTACTTATGAAAATATCAAAAATCAGGTTGTATGCTTTTGTTCAAATTTTGTTGTTATTTTCTGCTATGCAGGCGGATCTTGATCATATTTGTGCATATTCAAACGAGTCAGTTGCTAAATTTCGTAAAAAAACTGTTGGAATAACTTCTAAAGAAGCAGTGCAGTATTGCGTTGCGAAAAATTTGATAGGATCTGGAACCGTTTACTTTGATTGGCCAGTTGATTTGTGTGAATTTTGGGTTAGTTCATTGTTTGGGCCTCGTACGCATCATAAAGTAACTAAGCATCATGGTGGTATTGATTTAGCTTCTTATAAGGGTACTCGTGTAAAATCTGCTGCTCCAGGAAAAGTGATTAAGGCTGAAGAGGGTGTTGTTGGTTATGGTAACGTTATTGAAATTTTACATAAAACTGGAATGGTGACACGATATGGTCATTTAGATGAAATTATGGTCCAAGAAGGAGATAAAGTTGCTCGTGGTGAAATGATTGGTACGGTGGGAGCTACTGGAAACGCTCGTGGTAAAAATGATCCCTCTCATTTACATTTTGAAATTTTAAACAAAGAGGGTAAGCGAGTGAATCCTCTTGATCATTTGTATTGTTCCGAAGTTGCGTTTGAGCAAAAGTGAAAATTTAATTCTTTTTCTGTTTTGTTGTATACTTTTTTTATGGATAAAAATATAAAAAAAGTTTGGATTGCTCCTGGTTGTATCACCTGCGGTCGTTGTGAATTTATAGCACCGGAAATTTTTGAAGTGACCGATGTCGCACGTGTTAAAAATGATGCAAATTTATCAAAACATTTACTTGCAGTAGATCAAGCTGCAAAGACATGTCCTGTGCAAGTGATTAAGCTTTCTGTAGATGATAAAAATGGCCAAACTGAAAAATAATTTGATTTTCTCGGTCTATTTGTTTAATCTTATAAATGTACTTATATGACTTTCATAGGGTACCACATAACTCAGAAATAAGCGTAACCTCCATTTCCCCTATCCGTGATATTTCATATCTGGGTGGGGGTTTTATTTTAATATCATTTTCGATCTATAAGGTTTCTTTTATGAAACGAATTTATCCTGAGCGTAGTTATGGAAAATTTATTTGTTGTGACGGGTTAAATCATGAATGGTTTATGCCGGTAGTAAAAACTTTTGTTCATTCAGTTACTATTTTGTTTAAAAGTTCTGCAATGAAAGAAAATGTTAAAGAATTGGTAGAAAAACCAACTTTTACACAACGATCAGAAAAACCCGTGATTACATGGCTAGGTCATTCAACATTTCTTATTCAAGTTGCTGGTAAAAATATTTTAACTGATCCAATTTTTGGATCATTGTCATTTATTTTTCGTCGTTTAGTTCCTTTAGTTGTTAAAGTTCAAGATTTGCCTTGCATTGATTATGTTGTGATTTCGCACAATCATTTTGATCACATGGATAGTCAATCTTTGTTGCAACTTAAAGAAAAATTTCCCTTGATGCGTGTTTTGGTTCCTATGGGTGATAAAGAATGGTTTGATCGTCATTTGTTTGCAAAAGTTTCAGAACATATGTGGTGGGATGAAATTTCAGATGATCAAAATAGTTTAAAATTTACTTTTTTACCAGCGAATCATTGGTCACAAAGAACATTGTTTGATAAAAATAGATCATTATGGGGTAGTTGGATGCTTCAAGTGCAAAATTTTAAATTATATTTTGCCGGAGATACTAGTTGGGGATCACATTTTGAGCAAATCGGTCAAGAATTTGAAAATATTGATGTTGCATTGTTGCCCATTGCGCCAGGAGAACCTCGATCTTGGATGAAAAGTTCACATATTAATGCAACAGAAGCTGTACAGGCTTTTATAAAATTAAAAGCAAAAATGTTGATTCCGATGCATTGGGGTACGTATCATTTAGGATTTGATGATTTTTCTGCGCCAATATATCTTTTAAAAAAATCATGGCATGAAATGCGTGAACAACTTGTTGGTAAACAATTAAAGGTTATGAAGTTTGGTGAGCTTGTGTCTGATTTTGGTCAAAAATTTATTTTTGAATTAAATAAAATTGTTCGGCAATCATTTATATAATTTTTTTTAAATCATTTAAAAAGTTAGTAAATTTTTTTAGAATATTAAAAAAATGTTGCAGGCTTTCATAAAATTAAATTTGTAGAATAAAATATTAATTTTTATGAAAGTAGATTTTTTGTAGTTAAAAAAGGCTTATAAGAGATTTACTCATTTTGCAATGTTTTGGTATTTTGAGAGTATTGAATTATTTTAAAAATATGTAACATAAGGTTTAATTTGGTTAAATTTATAATCATTATTTTAAATATGCATACATTGATGCAATGTTCTTTGAATGTATCAAATCGTTCATTAGCTGAGCGCCGAAAATTTTCATCTTTAGAAAAACTAATTTTAAATCGATTATTGTTTATTGAAGAAAGAGCAACCACTAAGTATCAAGAATTATTAAATTTTAAGGTAAGAGGAATCAAAGAGGTGTTGGAAAAAGAACAAAATTTGATTAAGAACGATATTGCAAATGTTCGTAAAAATGTAAAGTGTAAATACGTAAAATTTGAAAAAATTCTTCGTGATTTAAAACGGTTTGATATTTTGGTAGAAAATGATGAGTATGTAAAGGCGTCTTTTGCAAAATTATCGTTTAAGGTTGAAAAATTTTATAAAGAACATTTGGATCTGTTAATGTTTGATACACAGTTATTTGAATCTTCTCGATTTTTAAATCAAAAAATTTTAAAAAATATGCGTCGCTTTGCAACAAAATATCATTTTTCAAAAGAAAATATTCCAGCATATGTTTTTGTTAAAATATAAAACCTAAATGTTAAGGTTTGAATAATTATGCCTCTTTTTAAATTACATCTTCCATTTAAACCAGCTGGTGATCAAGAAGCTGCAATTAAAAAATTGCAAAATCATACCGGTAAAAAATCAACACTGCTTGGAGTTACAGGATCAGGAAAAACTTTTACGATTGCAAACGTGATTGCCAAGCAAGATAAACCAGTTATTGTTTTATCACCGAATAAAACTTTAGCCGCACAATTGTATGAAGAATTTAGTTTATTCTTTCCTGAAAACAAAGTTTGTTATTTTGTCAGTTATTATGATTATTATCAACCGGAATCGTATCTTCCTGCGCAAGATATGTATATTCCAAAAGAAACAAAAATTAATCCTGAAATTGAACGACTTCGCATGGAAGCGCTTGCAAGTTTGATGCAACGACGCGATGTAATTATTATTGCATCAGTTTCATGTATTTATTCTTTGGGTAATCCTGTCGATTATCGTGAGCAAGCGTTGCCACTTAAAGTGAATGAAAATATTTCACGCAAAACTTTATTGCATCGTTTAGTTTTTATGCAATATGGAAGAAATGATGTTGATAAAAAAAGTGGTACGTTTGGGGTACAGGGTAATGTGATTGAAGTTTATGTTCCTTATGAAAAGCATAAAAAACTTCGCATTGAACTTTTTGGAGATGTTGTAGAAAATTTAGCTTGGGTTGATAAACATAATAATCATGTCATTGAAAATATTACTGATACGGTTATTTTTCCTGCAAAAAACTTTGTCACATCGCAAGATGTGAAAAATAAAGCACTTGTAGCAATCAAACAAGAGCTTGAAGATTATTTACCAACCATGGAAAATTCAATCTTTGCAGAACGTTTGCGTCGTCGTGTGACCAATGATTTGGAAATGATTGAAGAAACTGGATTTTGCACAGGTATTGAAAATTATTCAGCATATTTTGATGGTCGAACTCCAGGTTCTGCACCATTTTGTTTGTTTGATTTTTTTAAAAAAGATGATTTTTTGCTCATTGTTGATGAGTCACACATAGCTATTCCTCAGCTTGGTGGCATGTATCATGGTGATCGTGTTCGTAAAAAAAATCTGATCGATTTTGGTTTTCGTTTGCCATCAGCTGCAGATAATCGTCCGTTAAAATTTGAAGAAACGGAAAAATTTTTCAACAACGTTATTTTTGTGTCTGCAACTCCTGGAGATTATGAGCAAAAAAATAGTGACCAAGTTGTCGAACAGGTAATTCGTCCAACAGGGCTTTTAGATCCGATTCTTGAGATTCACCCGCGTGTTGGTCAAATTGATGATTTGCTTGAACAAATTAAAAAAACAACAGCAAAAAATTTTAGAACATTAGTGACCGTGCTCACAAAAAAAATGGCAGAAGAACTTGCGCTTTTTTTGGAAGAAAAAGGAATTAAAGTTTGTTATTTACACAGTGATTTAAAAACACCGCAACGTACGGAAATTTTGCAAAAACTACGACTTGGTATTTTTGATTGTGTTGTTGGGGTAAATTTGCTTCGTGAAGGAATTGATTTACCTGAGGTTGCCTTTGTGGCAATCATGGATGCAGACATTGAAGGTTTTTTGCGTGATAAACGATCATTGATTCAAATTATTGGTCGAGCTGCACGAAATACTGAAAGTGTTGTTCGTTTGTATGCGGATAAAATTACGATGTCTATGCAGCAAGCTATGGATGAAACTGCTCGGCGTCGTGCAATTCAACAAGCATACAATGAAAAATATAACATTACGCCAACAACAGTTATTCGTGAAGTGGTAACATCCATTTCAAAAGCTGCGCTTGATTTAACACGTCCAGATAAAAAATCAAAAAAATCAAAATCAGGCAAAATTGCTCTATCACCTGAACAGATGCAAAAAATGATTATTGATTTAGAAGTTGCTATGCAAAACGCAGCTCAAGAGTTAGATTTTGAGCGCGCTATTGCACTTCGAGATCAATTATTAAAATTAAAAACTGAAATTTAAAATTGACCTACGTTCAAAGCTGTGCGTGACATTAAAAAGATTAATTTTTGAAAAAATTATAATTCATCAATTTCATCTTCGATATGACGAGTTACATAATTTTTAATTGATCGCCATGTTGAACTGAACCATTCGCCAGTTGTTTGCGCTTTTTCTTTAATTGTTGCGCCGGTACTTGAAATTCCAGAGATTGTTTTTTTTGTAAGTATTGCAAGTTTGGATATTTTTTTTGATTCTGTTGGTAAACATTTAATTAAAGATTCTTGTAATTTTTCATTAAATTGATTTGGTATTGAAAATCCAGCTTTATATGTTTGATTGATCCAGTGTTGAGAATTGAATTCTTTATTAAGGTAATTGTATTTTTTATTAAGAGCCTATACGAAAATTAATTAAATAGTGAAAAGCTCCAATTTTCTGGTTAGAATAACCAGTGAATTAAACAAAAAGGAGCTTTTCATGAAAAGTATATCTATAGATTTATGGATTGAAATA
>JAGOPI010000006.1 GCA_017992075.1 Candidatus Babeliales bacterium | reverse complement strand
CAATTAATTCAGGAACAGGAACTGTTGGTGTTTCAACAGATGCAACAAATAATACGGTCAACATTGGAACAGGAGCTGGCGTAAAAACAGTGACGGTTGGATCAACGAATTCTACATCACCAACAACTGTTCAAAGTGGAAGTGGTGCATTGAATGTAACATCATCATCAGGAAATATTGGAATTAGCACAACGAATGGAACAATCACTGCAAATTCAGGAACAGGAACAGTTGGTGTTTCAACAGACGCTGCAGCAACAACAGTAAATTTAGGAACGGGTGTTGGCGTAAAAACAACAACATTAGGTTCAACCAACTCTACATCAACGACAACAGTTCAAAGTGGAACTGGTGCATTAAATATTACATCAACAAATGGTCCACAAACTCAAAACTCTGGAACAGGAGCAATGGGGATGTCAACTGACGCTGCAGCAACAACAGTCAATATTGCAACTGGTGCTGGAGTAAAAACGGTGACGGTTGGTTCAACAAACTCTACATCAACAACAACAATTCAAAGTGGAAGTGGCGCGTTAAATATAACGTCAACAAATGGTCCACAAACTCAGAACTCTGGAACTGGAACAATGGGAATGTCAACTGACGCTGCAGCAACAACAGTCAATATTGCAACTGGTGCTGGTGCAAAAACTTTAACATTAGGTTCAACAAACACAACATCAACGACAAATTTACAATCAGGAAGTGGCGGAATAAAAATTCCAGCATTTGCAGAAGGAGCATTGGTTACTAGTTCATCAGGTGTAATTTCTACAGTAACTGGAACTGCAGGGTATGTATTAACTGCAAATACTGCAGGTACTGCACCAAGTTTTCAACCGCCAGGAGCATCTGCTGGTGTAAGTTCTATTACAGGAAATTCTGGTGGTGTAGTTGCTGGTGCTGTTACATTAACCGGTGGCTCTACAGGATTAACTTTTGTAGGTAGTGGTGGAACAACAGAAACTTTATCAGGAACATTGGTTGTTGCTAATGGTGGAACAGGTTTGACAACGTTGACGACCTACGCATTGATTGCTGGTGGAACAACTGCTACAGGAAATTTGCAACAAGTATCAGGTGTTGGGACTGTAGGGCAAAATTTAGTTTCACAGGGAGCTGGAGCATTACCTGTTTGGTCTAGTTTAAATCCAACAACGGTAACGGTAACGTTGACTTCTGCAAATATTAAAGCTTTAACAACCACTCCTATTGTATTGATTGCTGCACAGGGTGCTGGCACATTAATTAAAATTATAAATTGTTGGGTTAAGTTAACGTACGGAACTGTAGCTTATACTGGAGCTGGCACGATTCAATTGGCTTATGATAGTACGTCAGGTGCAGGATCAACAACTCCTGGTACTGGAGCATCAGTTATTATTTCAGCTATAGCATCAACTGCTTTAGTTCAATCAACTGCGAATGCAATTATGGGAACTGTAAATGGTGGACAAAGTTTGATTCTTCCTGGTACAACAGCAATTGAAAACACTCGAGTTTTAATAACAAATCCAAATACAGCATTTGCTACAGGTGATGGTACAATTGCAATTTTTGTTACCTATCAAGTATTGTCAGTGTAAATTTAAAGGATCGTGTATGAATAACAAAAAAATTAAATTTATTTTTTTTATACAATCAATTTTACTATTTCATAATTTTGTCTTGCCATTATCGTATTGGATTACAGAAAATGGGTATGGTGCTTATTGCGTCGGTGATTTACCTGATGGTGCTTATAATCCGAATAGTTGTATACTTGTACCTGCGCGGCCTACAATTTCTGCGGTATGGGATGTGGAGCATGGTGCATGGATTGAAACTTTAGAAAATAAAAAAAGTAGTTTGAGGGTAGAACGAGACGCTGAGTTGGCTCGAATTGATCAATATATGATATCTGACGTGTTTAATTTATTAAGTAGAGAAGCTCAAAAAGCAATTGTTGCATATCGGCAAGCATTGCGCGAAGCTCCAAATAATGATGATATTAATACTTTGAGCATGCCAAATCCATTGTCTGACGAATTGTTTCTTTTACAAGAGCCAATAATTTTGCCTGAATTTCAAAATATGACTAAAACTATAACAAAAATATTAACAAGTGCACAAATTAAACAACTACATAAAACTCCTATTAAATTGATTGAGGCTCAAGGTCAAAACACAATTATTAATATTACTTCTTGTGTTGCAAGAATGATGTATGGGGGTTCTAATACATTTGTTGCAAAAGGAAAACAAACATTACGGTTGGGTTATGAAAACACGACGGGTTTGGTTCTTATTACGACGGTACTTTCAAATAATGCTATAGTTGCCTCATCAAATCAAATAGCTCGAACAATTTCTGATGCTCAAACAGGTGGGCCAGTTTTAAATGAAATAAATTTACCTGTTGTTATTTATAATCCTGTTGCAACAGAAATTAGTGGTAATGCTGCAAATGATAATTCTATAATTGTTGTTCTTACGTATCAAATTTTGGACGTTTAATATTTTTTATTATTTCAACAAAGGATTTTATTATGACTTTTAATAAATATTTTATGATTTTACTTTTTTTAAGTACTAATTTTAGCTTTAATTCGCTTTTAGCAATCATTCCGATTGATAATACGGGCTTATACGTTAATTTATCAAATGATGAAAAAATGCAATTGATTATTGCAGCTCTTGATGATGGTTTATGTCAAATATTTGTAAATTATCAAAACAATAAAAATCAAGATCAACTTTTTATATCACTTGGTTCAGGAATTGAAAAAAATAAAGCTATATTTTCTGCTATGAATATAATTTTAGATCAAAATGCTATGTACTTAAAGTTTTTTGATTATTGTTATTTTCTTTGTAAATTTGGAAAAGCTGGACAATTTCTTGCCACTTTAAGTGCAGAAGATCGTATCTCTATATTTAATTTATGTTATAACGGCTGGCTTACTTATTATACTGATCATTTGAATGAAAATTTAGCATTTATTTTAGATGATCTTAATGAATTTTTTGTAACATTGAATTCATAAAAAAATTATTCAAAATAATTTTTAGAAAGATACGCTCGTCCTGAATCTCCAAAAATGCTGACAACGACATCTGTTGATTTTAAATTTTTAGCATAGTTGTGTGCAGCATAGGCAACAGCGCCACTGCTTGGCCCAACTAAAAAACCATGTTGATGTGCAAGTGTTTTCATCATGTTAATTCCTTGTTCATCATCAACTTCGATAAAATGATCGATAACGCTGTTATCTAAAACTTTGGAATCTGAATCAACTCCCATACCTTCAAGTTTGTAGGGTTTAGGGTTTCCTTTTGTTGATCGGAATGAATTTTTTGCATCTACACCAATTACTTGAATATTAGGATTCATTTCTTTTAAAAACTTGCCGGCACCACTTACGGTACCACCAGTTCCTGCAGCAGCAATCAAGTGAGTTACCTTTCCATTTGTTTGTTTCCAAATTTCAGGACCAATGTCGTGATAGTGTGCCGTTGCATTTAAAGGATTGCAATATTGATTTGGCATGTATGAATTTTCAATTTTTTGAGAAAGTTTGACTGCTTGACTGTGATAACTATTTGGATTTTCAAGAGTATCTGTTGATGGAAATGTATATACAGTTGCGCCATATGCTTTCATGGTATTAATTTTTTCTTTGCTATGTTTGTCCATTGAGCAAATAATGACTTTGTATCCTTTCATGGATCCGATCATAGCAAGCGCAATGCCATGATTTCCTGATGATGCATCAATAAGTGTCATGCCAGGTTTTAATAATCCTTGTTGTTCAGCCCATTCAACCATATATTTTGCAGATCGATCTTTGATGCTACCGCCCGGATTTAAATATTCAAGTTTCGCAAAAATATTTGTTGGAAATTCTGAAAAAATTTTGACGAGTGGTGTGTTGCCAATTGAATTGAGCAAGGTGTTCATGATTTGAAATCTTTCCGTTTATTTTTAAATTTATTTTATTTTACGCTTTCAGTTTTTTCTGAGCAAGTAAATTTGTTTTTTTTATTTTATCTTTTTATGTCATTCCCGACTTTGAGCGAGAATTAAAGTCTTTATAAAATTTTGAAAAAATATTTGGCTAGATCCCCGTTCAAAGCTGTGGATGACAAATAATTATATTTGATTGAATTTACCCTTGAAAATTTCGTAATAGTTTGAAGTGAAAAGTATTACGAAATTAATATAAAATCATGATAATTGAAATTAAAAGTCCATAAATGGTAAATGAATCGATCATTGCAAGTGCAAGCATCGTTAATTTTGACAAATTTGGATATGTTTCAAGGTTATAAGCTATTTGTGTACTTGCATATGCTGCAGTGCGACCAGAATTGATTCCGGGAGAAATTGTAGAAAGTCCGATACAAAGTGCAGCGGCTAAAAATTGCCAACCTTGCAAAATTGATTCATGGTTAATTGTTGTCGTTAAAATTATGAGTGAAATAAGTAATGAAAATATAACAGGAGTTTCAATAATTGCTTCACAAATGAATGTGAAGGTTAATATTTTTCCATATGCTTTTTTGTTGATACCAATTGCTTGGCATGCTGCAAAGGCAAATAAACTTAAGCCAATTGATGGACCAATACAACCAAGTCCAATACTTAGTCCGCTTGCTAAAAGTTGCAAAGCTTGAGTAAAGCTTTCAGTTTCTGTCATTTTTCCCTTAATTAAAAGCGCAATAAGGAGTCCAAAAATATTGGGTGTCATGATTAAAGTTTGAGTAATGAGCATTAAATTTAAAATTTTGCCTTGTAAGAATGGTTGACGCGCTAAACTTTGACATGATGCAATAACTGGAAATGATGATGCAATTCCTACACAAAAACCTGAAATGCCAACAGCGCAAGCAATTCCAATCACCCCATATATTGACCAAGCATTTTGAATTTTGTTTGCGTCACCCAAAAGCATGAGAGACATTAAGATACCTAAAATTGCAGCAGTTTCAGTAACGGCTGTTCCAATAATGCATAATTTTGAAATATTGTTTGAAGCTGTTGGTTGTTTCAGCATACTTTGTAGTGCTTGTTTGCCGATGAGTCCTTGTCCAATACCAGTGCCAAGGGCACTTAAAATGACCGGTATTAAAGAAAGAAGAATGTAGGTACTGTCTATCATAGCAATTCAATCTTTTATGGAATGGTGCTTAAATTTGCTTCATCTTCGTCTTCAGGCATAATTTGCATTGATAAATATGTGAGCGTGAGCATCGTGAATACAAATGCTTGAATAAATCCTTCAAATATTCCAAAAATTAAAAGCATAATTATGTTAGCACCGGAAGCTAAACCGATCATTTGTAAAATCGCAGATCCTGACATCATGTTTGTGTACAGTGAGCTGATAATAAATCCACCAAAAATATTTCCAAATAATCGAAACGAGATAGAAATAATTGACGAAAATGTTCCAATAACGTGTAAAGGAAACATGAGAAAAAACGGTTCAAAATAATGAGCAATATAATGCTTAAATCCTTTAGCGCGAATAGCGTTACTATGAACATATAAAAATGAAATAAGCCCAAATGCTAACGTAGTATTTAAATCTTTTGTTGGTTCTTCAAGCCAAGGAATGATTTGAATTGTGTTACATAAAACAATAAAAGAAAAAATAGATGTAATCATTGATAAATGATTTTCAGGACATGCTTGAATTGATTGTTGTAAAAGATCTTGAAAAATTTTGACATAACTGATCACGACATAGCGGACTAAACTTTTTTCATTGGCAAGACATCGAGATATAAAAATGCTTAAAATGAAAATAATTCCTAAAATTACCCAGGTGCTGATCAAGGTGTCCATTTGCAAAGTCCAAAATTTTGCATCAAATCCCCAGTGGACCAATGGCTGCCAGGTATGATGTGCAACGGTTGGATTATGCATACAATTCTCTTTAATTTATTGCTTATAAATAAGTAGCGCAACGGTACTCAGGTATGATGATACAAATAATATTAAGAGAAGTATAGAGTTGCCTGAGATATTTGTTACTATTTTGAAAATGATAAAAATAAGAATAAAATACCGTAGTAATGTTAAAACAATGTCAATAATCGGTTTATGATTTTGAAAATTATGCTTTTTGCTTTCAACAAGAAAAGCTCCATATAATATTCCGACAATTATTGTAAAAGTTGAAATTAAAATCATAAATTATTTTTTTTAAAAATTAGACGTTACGCAAATTTTTGCATTGTTATAAACTATACATGTATAGAGTTAAAGGTCAATTTAGTCATGATTTAAGGAAAACAGGTTATGATCTATTGGAATGATGTTGATACGATACAAAAATTAAAAGAAACTTTAAATCGTGGTGAAATTGTTCTTGCCTCTGGAGATACCGTGCTTGGTCTTTGGGGTAATGTTACTCAAGAATCGTTTGAAAAAATGAATCAAATTAAACAAAGAAATGATCAGCCATATTTAATTACTATTGCATCTGCAAGTCGTTTATTAAAATTTATTGATCAACCATTAAATGAAAAATTACAAACATTGATTGAAACGTGTTGGCCAGGGCCAGTTACTTTAGTTTTTAAAGCACGGAAAGATTTACCAAGCTGGATGATTAGTGATCAGGGAACGATTGCTCTTCGAGTTCCTGATCATGATGGATTGTTGAAACTTATGCAATATTTTGATGGATTGTTTTCTACAAGTGCTAATGTTTCAGGACAATCGGTTATAAATTGCATTGATCAAATTGACGTTTCAATTATAACTCAAGTTGGTGTTGTATGCAGTGATCGAGAACAACAATGTTATTCAAAAAGTCCTTCAACAATTCTTGATTGTTCAACCGGAGATATTCAAGTCTTACGATCTGGTGCCTTTAGTGTTGAAAAATTACAAGACCTTTTAACTTAAAAGAGGCTGTCCTTCCAGTAAAACCATTGATTATGTTTCTTTATTTTCACTACAATGAAAATAAAAGGAAATATTAATTAAAGAGGGAAATGCAATGAGGTTGCAAATTTGTATTCAAGTCGCTGCTATTGTAAGTTTTTTTATGGTTCATGTGTATGCAGCACCCGTCATTCAGTCTATTGTAAATAATTCTGATTTTGGTTTTGTAATTCTTGAGCATAGTGATGCTTCAGATTGTTCTTTATCTGATTGTGATGTTGTGATTGATGATCATAGTAAATTTACTCATGAATTTTTGCTTGAAATTGGTAAACCAAGTATTGTTTTACGTCCAGTTTATTATAAAGATCCTTTTACGAAGAAAAAAATATGGTTTGTTGATGATTCATATCATTTCAATTTTGAAAAAATTAAAGAAGTTTATGATTTGTGGTTTGAAACAAAACGAGCTAAAAAATTTAAAACAGTTGATGATTGGTTAAATCATTGGATTGGCAGAGATATTACGGTTATTCCTCATGAAGTTGAAATTTCAGGTTATTTGATAAATCTCTCTAGAGTTGTTGTGAAAAATAATAAAAAAATATCTAAAAGCTATAAAGATAAACAGGTAGCATGGTTAAGTTTTGCAAAAGGAATTTTTTCAAAATTGGTCATTGGACTTGATATTAATCAAACGATTGGTAAAGGCATTTATCCAACAATTCAAGTTTTTCATGGTGAAGGTGGAGTTTGCAGTAATGGAATTGTTGAACGAATTTAAGTTTTTTTCCGGAATTGCTTCCTGTTGATTAAAATCCTTCAAATCTTTCATTAAGCATGATCGCACATGCTTAATAAACATGCGTCTAAGGGTGGTCCCTTAGATATCCCCACCGAAATAAAGAACGACTTTTGCCCTTCCTTCCTACTTTGCTAAAGCTTCGTAGGATTAAGGACGGTCAGAAAGTCGCACAAACGTATTTCGTTGTTCGGAACTATGAAAAAAAACCCTATCAAAAAAAAAAGAATCTTTGAATTTAAGAAAGCAGCCAATACACTATTGTATCTTGAAAAAGTACGAAGATCATAGATCCAATGGCCAAAAATGGTCCAAATGGTAATATTTGAATTTTTTTATGAGTAAAAATTAAATAGAATCCTGCGCATATTGTTCCAGTGGTGGATGCAAATAGTATGGTGAACCAACAACCTAAAAAACCGGTAAATGATCCAATCATGGCAATCAATTCTAAATCTCCTTGTCCAAGTCCATCATGTTTTTTTAAAATATAAAAAATTTTATTTGCAATCCAAAAAAATCCATAACCAAAAATGGATGTCAAAACACTTTCAAATGGTGATATTGGTAATAAATTCATAATAGAAAAAAATAAACCAAAAGGAATGAGATATAAAGAAACAAAACGAGAAATAAGCATTTGTGAAAAATCAGTGTGAATGGTGATCCAAAGTGCACTCAGTAGTATAAAATGTGCGAATAAAAAATTTGTAATTTGATATGCAGCAAAAAGCCACCAAATGGTGGCTACAATATCAATTGATAAAAAAATGGGAGTTTTGATTGATTTGTGTGTGCAATCTTTAATCAAAAATACTGCCAAATGACGTAAAGCAATTGACCAAATCAAAAAAAAAAGAGCAAGAATTGCAGTTGCGCCAATCATTATCAAAATTTTTACTCAGCTTTATCAAAATCTTTTTTGACCGTTTCAAGAATGTTTTCAATACGTTGTTGTTTTTCAAACTGTTCATCAAAAGCAAATTTGAGTTCTGGTGTATAACGACCATCAAGTGTTGAAGCTATGCCTTTTCGAAGTGATGGTTTATACAAAATTAAACGTCTTTTTTTATGTTCAAAAATTTCACGACCATTTGGATCATAAAAATAAATGATACAAACGCCTTTATTTTTTGAAAGTTCAACGCGATTGATAAATAATCCATTAAGCTCTGCATCATCTAAAGACAATTGTAAAAGCATCTTGGAAAGCTCTTTGAGCAAAAGCGATTCTTTTTGAGATCGTTTAATATGAGATAAGTTGGAGGAATTGTTCATTATCGTTTGATAAGCAATTCACCGCGGCTAGCCAAAAGCATTAAATTTTGTTTGATAGCACGAATCAAACGTTTACGTTTTTTTTGTGTTGGAGATTCAAAGTAAACAACGCGTTTCATATCTCGAACGATGCCTTCACGTTCAATTTTTTTCTTGAGTTGACGAAGTGCACGATCGATATTGCTTGTAACTTGAACTTTGATATTTGCTTTTTTGGACATAGCTAACAGCCGCCTTACGAAAAATTTATAGATTAAATTTATAAGATTTCACACATACCTTTAGAATACGTTGGTTTTGCTTAAAAGTCTAGGGGTATTGCTTAGAACATAAAGTTTAAAGATCCCATAATGCTGACAGGATAGTACGCATTACGTGGGCTAATTGGTTGTTGCCATACAAAGCTTGCTTGAATTCCGGGTTGAATGTCAAACACGACAGCAGCATTAAAAAATTGACAACGCCAGTCAGATTTGCACGATAATGATTCAGGATAAAAATATTGAGCTTTTTCACTGTCCATTACGGTAAAACAGTCTTTTCGATGTTGAATAAGTTCATAAGTAAACCAAAAATTAACATGTTTTAAAAATTGATAAGCATTTAAAAGTACTTTAAAGTTCCAGTTAAATCCTGGTTGAGTTGTCACATCAGTCCAAAACGGATAAATAACTCGTTGTAATGGACTTGTCGGGAATGGGCGATGTTCATTTTTTGAAAAAAATGCAGTTACGCCACCTTCAACACCAACTTCAACAGATTCTGCGAAATCAAAAGTGATACCAGCGCCACCACCAGCAGATACGTGGCCGTTGTTGCCAAATGGTAGGCTTAAAAGATTTGAATAATCGATTTCTTTTGCAACCGGAAATGTACCGCCAGCCCAAACGTATGGTGTTAAAATCATATCTGGCCAAACATCATCTTCATCATCTTCGTTAAATCGATTTGGAGCATAAGCTCGCTGAACTGTTAGTGTAACTCGAACATCTTCAACGCTTGATTTGTCAAAAGAGCAGGCAGTTTGATTGATACCGCATTCTTTAGATAAAATGTTATCTAAATTGTTTGAAATATAGGTGTTAAATGTAGTTTGAGCTGCAACATTTGAACTACCTGGAGATCCTGAAACTACTGACTGTAAATTTAAATTATTGTAGAGCGAAGAAATTGGCGCTGAGCTACCAGTCGCACCAGTTTGACAGATGGTTGCAACGTTTGAAATGCTGTAAGGTCCAGGAGCTGTTTGACCAATTGGCGAACAGCTTGTTGCAGAAGTTGTCTGCGTAGCAATGGTATTTGTATAATATTGTTGAATATTTGCAAATCCTGTTTGAATCGTTAACCCAATATAATCATTGCATTGTAGGTTAAATTCTAAGCGTAAACCTTGTTTTCGATATTCAATTGGTGTTGAAAAAGCTCCAAAATATTTAGTGTCTGTTGCTAAAGCTGATTCTGTAAAAACGCTAGGAACGTTATAGGTTGCTGTGGTCGTTCCTGGATTAAAAATCATACCAGTTGCTGAAGGAGGAGATACGGGAGTAGGACTTCCAAGTCCAAAAGCTGTAGCGATCTCTGATAAACAATCGGGTAGGTCAAAAGCTGCAATTGAAGCCGTTGTAATATTTCTTGCATCGTCTGTATTTAATGTAGGATCTGCCCAAATTGAATTGCCATTTTTTGGATTAGCTCCTAAAAAAAGACCCATTGCATACAATGTTCCACGAAAATCTCCAAGTTCAAATCCATTTTCAGGAACTCCGTTAACGGTTCCGTAAGTTGTTGTACCATTATATCCGATGGCACGATTTGCACCTTGAATAAATCCACTAATATTAATTCCAAAGCGTCGAGTTTTATTTGGTACCTCACCTTTCATGTCTGCCTGAATTAAATCTAAAAATTGACTATTGGGTGGCATCATGCTGTCGTTTGCAGAAAAAATTGGAGCAGGATCATAATGTTGCAGTGTTGTTAGTTCTGCAAATATGGACGTACATATAAAAAAGTTGCTAATTGTGATGATGGCGCATAGGCGACGAAAATTCAAGATCATATGAGCTCATCCTTTTTGGGTCTAAAATTCTACAAAATTGAAATGATATGGTAAGGTTATAACATGCTTTTTTCTTACAAACAAGTTTTAATCTATTTTTAGTTGAGTGTCTCTATGCAATATTCAATTTATTATCAAGCTCATGTTCAAAAAGAATTATGTTGGATGGTCACTGCAACAATACGTTATCTTGATCATGTTGCTTTTGATCGAACGGTTGATAAAGAGCAAAGTATTTTTGAATTTTACGTTGCTCCAGATTTTGAAGCAGAATTTTTATCAGTTGCTTATAAATTGATACAGCATAAAGTTTTTCTATCTTTAGAAAAATTACCGAATCGAATTATGACTGAAAATATTTTATAAAATTTACTTTTGCAATCGCGTAAAAAATTCTTTTTCACCCAAGCAAGTAAATAAATCAAGCAACTGCATTCCTTTTGGCGAACCAGTCAAAAGGATGCGCAATGTTGCGTACAATGATTTGTCGGTGATTCCAGCAGTTTTAATTTTTGTTTTCATTGCATTTAAAAAACTATTCCAATCAGAAATTGGTTCTTCTTGGAGTAATTTTTTAATTTTTTCAAAATCTGACGCTGTGATTACATCAGCATAATTTTGAATGTTGATTGTTGGTTGATTGAAATAAAAATCAAGTAAACTTACTGGTTCTACCAGGGTATGCATATCGTTTTGAATAGATTTGATCAGCGTTTGAAGCGCTTGATCTGAAATTTTTGAAATATCATATTTTTGAGCAAGGAATGGTTTGCATAACTCTGTTAGCTTTTCAATATTGTAGGTCGCAATCCATTTGTGATTCATCCATGTTAATTTTTCAACATCATAGCGGATCTGACTTATGCCATGCAAATGATCAAATTTATAATTTGTAGCCATTTCATCAAGAGTCATGATTTCTTTTTCAAATGATGTACCTAAAATTCCTAGATAGTTGCACACTGTTTCAGGTAAAAATCCTTGATTTTGTACATCGTCTAAAGAGAATCCTTTGTCTCGTTTAGAAAGTTTTTTACCTTCTTGATTGCACAAAATTGGCAAATGCCAAAACGTTGGCAGTTTGTAGCTTAGAGCTTCATATAAAACTGATTGACTTACCGTGTTTGACAGATGTTCTTCACCTCGAAACACGTGTGAAATTTTCATCACGCAGTCATCAACGCAGTTTGCAAAAATAAAAGTAAAAGTTCCATCTTCGCGCGTTAATGGAAAGTCTGAAAAATGTTGTAAATCAAATTCTAAAATACCGCGAGCCATGTCTTTAAAAAAAACTTTTTTAGAGCTATCAACTTTCATACGCCAAATGTGAGGAACTTTCGCAGTTATTTTTGCTGTAATTTCATCATCACTTAATTTGGTGCATGTTGATTCGTAGCGTGGTGGTCGTTTCATTGCAATTTGACGATTTCTGCGAATTTCAAGTTCTTCAGATGTGCAAAAACAACGATATACTAATTTTTTTTCAGCTAATTTATTGAGATGTTCTTGATAAATTGAGGCACGTTGTGATTGAAAGTAGGGACCAAAGTCACCACCAACCTCAGGACCTTCTTGAAATTTTAAATTAAGCCAATCGAGATGTTTGATGATCGCACTCGTGCCATGTTCTATGTTGCGCTGCTGGTCCGTATCTTCAATTCGGAGTAAAAAAGTGCCATTGTTTTGACGGGCAAAAAGA
Organism: Candidatus Babeliales bacterium; assembly: GCA_017992075.1. Taxonomy (GTDB): domain Bacteria; phylum Babelota; class Babeliae; order Babelales; family Chromulinivoraceae; genus JACPFN01. The sequence goes on along the minus strand of JAGOPI010000006.1, from coordinate 22,741 downwards.
AAGTTTAAAAGAGCTGCTCGCACGTTGCCAATGTGCATAATTCCAGTTGGAGATGGCGCGAATCTGGTGCGTACCTTGTTCATATAATCTTTACAGTTTAAAAAATTAAAATGCTTTAAAAGTCAGCATATCACAATGAAAAATAATGTTGAGTGCAAATTATTAAAGAGGTTTTTGTATGACGATGAGAGTGTAGGGAATTAAAAAACGTACAGTTTTTTTGTGATCATCATACCATTCAGTCATAGACTCATGTGTTTTAAGTCTTAAGTTGGGAAAGTGGCCTAATTGTTGACGTTGTTGTTCATATACAACAGATAAAATTCCTAATTCTGTTTGTTCAAAATCAATATTTCCCTCTAAGTTTGGATTGTGTGCAATTTTATGACATTCCAAAATTAAATCTCTGTAAGCAATTTCAGTGCTGATGACTTTAAACCAGACAGCATCTGGTTGCATAAATTCTTGAGCTTCTTGAATTCGCTCTTTATGATGACTTGCAAAACTGAATAATGACCAATTTAAAAACATGAAAAAAGCTACTTTTTGATTCATAAAAATTCCTTTGTAACAGGAAGGGTTATTTTTCATCGGTTGAGCTTAGCACAGAAAAAAAAGGAAAAAACAGAAAAATAAAAGGAACAGCTCTTTATTTGTTATCTGGATCCCCGATTTCTCGGGGATGACGAGTTCTGGTAAAGTGTTGATGTGCTTACGTTCTATAAAAAATAAAAATCTCTTTTGTCATCCCAGACTCTGATCTGGGATCCAGACATTTGATAAAAAGTTATCATTTTTACTCTTTTGAGCATTTTGCTTAAAACTGCTATACTAAAAACGTTAGGGTTTATCAGTCAATGTTTCGTACGGAATGCTATTTGTGATCAATGTTTTAGCCACTTTTTATTTTTTGATTTTTAGCACATCAATTATTGGTTCAGATGGTGTAAAATCCTATTTAATTTCTGCAAATAATGAGCAGTTAGAGCAAAAATTGCATGAAGTTTTACCAGATCAATTTTTTGTTTCTGATGTGCAGTACCTGGTAAATGGTAGTTACGATGCCGATGAGTTGCGTTATTTGACGGGGTTGTCTTCAGAGTCAATTATTGGTCAAAAAGATCTTCAAAACGCCTTGTTCTATTTAAAGGAGTCTTTAAAATTTAACTCTATTAATCTTGAAATTATTGAAAAAGCGCAAAAATATACGATTGTTTTTCAGTTGGTTAAACAACAAATTTTACATCGAATGGCGGTGTCGGGTTTTTTTCGGGGTAAGGATCGATTAAAAAATAGTTATTTAATTGATATTGGTGATCCATTTGATGAGCAAAAACATCAGCATGGCATTGATCAAATGCTTCATTTTTTAAAAGATGCAGGATATTTTCGGGCCCAAATTTTTGATACGGCTATCATTGATTCTCAAACGCAAACTGTTAACGTTAAATGTTTGATAAAAAAGGGATCAAAATTTAAAATTCGAATGATTGAAATTAAATTTGATCGTGTTGGTAGTGTAACTTCTGAACAAATTGATAAATTACAACATCGCATTAAAACAATGTGTATCGCAAAGTTGCAAGGAAAATGTTATAGTTCGCAACTAATTCAATCACTTTTGCAAAAAACAAATTGGGTCTTATCGCATAATGGGTGTATTGCATTTGATGTAACCATTGAACAACAGGTTGTACCTGAATGTAAAAATGTTGATTTGGTATTGCATATTAACTTAGAGCGGAAAAAAGAGTTTGTTTTTTGGGGTGCAACTTTTTTTAAAACTGAACAAATTGTAGATCATTTATTGTTATATGGTAAATCGACATGGCATTTTCCAAGCTCCTTGATTGTTGATGAAATTGTACAGTTGTATAAAGGTAAGGGGTTTTGGGATGTTGATGTTTCTGTGCGTGAAGAAAAGGATCGAGTTTATTGTTTTATTAAAGAGGGTGCTCGAGCGGTTATTTCAAATGTTGTATTTAAAAATAATAATCCAATATCTGAAGAACTGCTTTTAAAAAATGCGTGTCGACCATTTTTGCGTGCACGTTATTTTGATAAAGAATTGTTTAAAAAAATGCAGGATCAGATTATTAAACTGTATAAACAGTCTGGTTTTTGGGACGTAAAAATTTTAAAAGAACAATTTATTGATGGTTTAAAACAAAACACCCATGATCTTGTAATAGCGATGGATCCTAGTGTTCAGAAAAAATTAGGAAAAATTATTGTTTCAGGTCAACAAGAGTTGGAGCAGCAATTAAAAATTGTTTATGAGCCTCATGAAGGGCAGGGTTTTGATATTGCATGGCTTGCGGAACAAAAACAGATGATTGTGCGTTTTTTGCGAAATAAAGGTTATCAAAAAATCACGGTGCAATATAGTTTGCAAGAGCATGAAGGTGTTACAGATGTTGTATGGAATATTGATATTTCTGAAGCATGCACAAAGGTTGGAAAAACAATAATTTTAGGCAATAGTAACATTTCGCACAAGCTTTTAATGCAAGAATTTGTTCATCAAGATGGTGAATTGTGGGATAAGAAAAATCTTGAAAAAACGCTGCAAAATTTTAAAACGTTACCTGTTTTTGATTCAGTACAAATTTATCCAGGACAGCAAAATGATTTTGATTCGTGCAAGCCAGTATTTTTAAAATTAATTGAAGATGATCGATATGAAATTAAAACCCGCTTTGGTTTGCAGCAGGTAGGAAGAAACTTACAGCTTCGTCGTGGATTTACCTATCAAGCTGGAGTAACCTTATGTTTAAAAAATCCATTTCAACAAGCTGATCAATGTTTGTTTGAAGGTGACATGACTAAATTTTATCGCAATATTTCTGCAAGTTATTTGTTTCCATGGCTGTTTGGTAAAAAAATTGGATGTCAGTTGAAAGCGTATGATAATGCTTATCAACAACCGGTCTATATCGGAAGTCAAGATTGTTTGTACAGGGCAACGCAGCAAGGATTTTTGTGTAACTTGACGCATACGCGTGAAAATAAAAGATTAGGTCAGTTTGTGTTGAGTGGGTCGTTGGGTTTTGAAGCGATGGGTTTATTTGAATGTGAACAACCCGATTTAAATTTGATCATAGATTATGATCGATATTTTTTGGATAAAAAAATTGGATATATTTTTGCAGAACCGAATGTTGTTTGGCAAAAAGTAGATAATTTATTAAATCCACATCACGGGCATATGTCATTTTTTTCTTGTAAAGCAATGTTTGATTTTGATAGTAAAACAAGTTTTTTTAAGGTGCTTGTTGAGCACTCAGAGTATCTACCTTGTGGTGACAAGGTAGTTTTGGCACTTCGTGCTCGTTTAGGTCATGTGTTTAATCGACATTTTGATCAAATTAATCCAATTGAAAGATTTTATTTAGGTGGAGCTCAAACACTTCGTGGTTATGAACGAGATTATACGCCACCGTACGGAGTGCTTACTAAGCCAATTTATGATCAACATGCAGGGCTTCCCCCTTGCGCAGATAATCTTTGGCGTTATGCTCCGCAAGGTGGGCGAAGTTTATTTAATTTGAATGTAGAAGTTCGCTTAAATTTATATAAAAATTTTGGATTGGTTATTTTTAACGACGTTGGTGCGCTGTTTAAACACAGTATTTATGATGAACTGCGATCTTGGAAAGATCATTTTTTTGCAGGCTCTGGTTTTGGATTTCGTTACGATACGCCAATTGGTCCAGCACGTTTTGACGTTGGGTATAAATGGAAAATTCAATATTCTGATTTTGAATCTCGATGTGTTTGGTATTTAACGCTTGGCCAAGCGTTTTAAAAAAAACTTTATTTTTCTTTTTAAAGATACTGGAGGATTTCTTTGATAGAATCAGTTGGAAGATGATGTTTTTTGATTAAACGAGCTGTTGCAACGCTGCGTAAATAATTGTGGTACACTTTCATTTCTTGTTTATATTCTAACATTTTTTGAGCATATAATGTTCGTTCATTTAAAAAATGATTTAATGCATCTTCGTCAGCTATATCAAATGCTGTGCTAAAAATATTTGGATTAATCAAATGATCTGGTTTTAATGGAGTGGTAGGACGTTTTGGTTCTGATGTTGATAAAAAATTGCTATGCAAGCAGCTTAAAAAAATAAAAATAATTGATAAAAGTTTGTTCATAAAAGACCCCTTGAAAAGCTTTTTTAAAACCTATTTAATTTAGTGTATAAAAATTTGGGTTTTTAGTCAAAAGTAGCTTGTTTTTAATTTTTAAAAGTTGAGTTAAAATTTTTACAAAATAATCTATTTTTTTTCTTTTTTTTAAAAATAAAGTACAGTGTTTTTGGATATGAATTTTTATAGTAAAAATTTTAAGCACTGTTATACTATAAAACAACGATTCTGTAATGATTTTTGGGGATTATTTTTATGTCACTTGAAGTTAATAATAGTTGTCTTGATGCTCATCATGTTTCACGCAAATCAATTTGGGATATTTTTTCACATGAATTGATGCATCATTTGCCTTACGGAACTTTATCCGTTGCTTGTGCGTTAATGCTTTTATCGATGATTTCGGTATTTTTTGTTGGACATGATGCTTCGTCTTTAGCGCATCATGCTCATGACCATGCACATGATGGTTCATGTGGTTTAAACTCTGGCATGGATATTTTATTTCACAGTTTTCATTTTACCCATATTTTGTTTGCAGCTAGTGGCGCTATGGTTACCTTTTATCGCTATTCAAAAAATGTTGCTGCAGGAGTAGTTATTGGAATCGCATCGTCAGTTGTTTTTTGTACATTGTCAGACATTTTGCTTCCGTATGCTGCAGGTACTCTTTTAGGTGTTGAAATGGATTTGCATATCTGTTTTAGTTCAGAACTTTCAAATATTTTACCATTTTTAATTGTTGGCGTGATGAATGGTTTAATAATTTCTCGCGGCAAAGAAGAACATGCTGATGCTCATTCACTTTCATTGCATTTCTTTCATACATTTATTTCAGCAATGGCTTCTATTTTTTATGCAATCGGTCATGGATTGCCAGATTTTTATGCTTATTTTGGTATGTTTTTCATGTTAATGCTTGTAGCGGTGGTAATTCCATGCACACTTTCTGATGTGGTGGTTCCTGTTTTATGGGCACGAATGGTGCAGAAAAAATGAAGGGTATCGTTTTACAAGGAATTACAAAATCTTATGGATCTGATGTAATTCTTGATAATTTAAATTTAAAAATTCCTGCAGGTAAATTTTTTGCACTTATTGGGCCAAGTGGTTGTGGAAAAACAACTATTTTGCGCATGATTGCGGGGCTTGAAATTCCTGATTTTGGATCAGTGTTTTTGGGTGATCAAGATATTACACATGTTCCTGTGAACAAGCGTGGTGTCAATACTGTGTTTCAAAGTTATGCATTATTTCCTCATTTAAATGTGTATGACAATATTGCATACAGCCTTCGCGTTCGTGGAATGACGAGTGAAACGATTCAGCAAAAAGTAGAAAAAGTTATTAAAATGTTTCATCTTGAAACACATTTGTACAAACAGATTGGGCAGCTTTCTGGTGGTCAACAGCAACGTGTTGCTATTGCTCGTGCTGTTATTAATGAACCTGAAGTTTTGTTATTCGATGAACCACTTGCAGCACTTGATTTACGGTTGCGTGAAAAGGTTTTATTAGAATTAATTGAACTGCAAGATCATTTAGGGACAACCTTTGTGTACATTACCCATGATCAAACTGAAGCGTTAACGGTTGCAGATCAGATGGCGATTATGAATCAAAATGGTCAAATTGATCAAGTTGGAACGCCAAAAGAAATTTATGAACATCCAAAATCAGTTTTTGTTGCAAATTTTGTAGGAACAACAAATATCATCCAAGGAGTGCTTATCAAGCATGGAGATGATTGGTACCTTGATGTTGATAAAATGATTTGCATTGCTATCAAAGTGTCTGAAGAAATTTCTGTACAAGTTGGCGAAGATGCGTGCATTGGTATTCGTCCAGAAAAAATTTTAATCAGTAAAAGTATGCTTGTTGGATTTTCAAATAATTTGTCAGGCATTGTTCAATCGATTGTGTATCAAGGTCGATTTACTCAATATAATGTGCGTCTTCAAAATGGATATACATTGCAAGTTTTTGAACAAAATGAAGAACATTTTGTGCGCGAAGTGATTGATTATGATGATCATGTTTATGTGTATTGGCAAAAAGAAAATGTGGTGTTGTTGAAAAACAAATAATCAGCCGGAGGGGTGCTGTTGTGCAATATTTAAAAAATCTTTTTAAGGGTGAAAAATCCTTCTTTTTTATGGCTCCGGCCCTTGCATGGCAAATATGTTTTTGTTTGTTACCACTTTTGTTTGTTATTCAGTTAGGTTTTTGTTCTATTTTATTTCAAAATGTTACGTTGCAATATTTTACGCAAGTTTTTAAAGTTTCTCATTTTTTTGTAATGTTTCGATCATTTTTGCTTGCAAGTGTTACGGCAACTTATTGTTTATTTATTGGATATCCTGTTGCGTATTATGTTGCATTGTCTGCCCCAAGGCGCATTAAATCTTTTTTAATTTTTTTAATTGTACTGCCATTTTTAACTAATTTGCTGGTGCAGGTTTATGCATGGTTTTTCATTTTAGAAAAAAATGGAATTTTAAATAAATTTTTATATTTTATTGGATTCGATGTTGGTAATTTACTCAATAGTCAATTTGCAATGTACTTGGTTATGTTTCATGTTTATTTACCTTTTATGATTATGCCTTTATATTCAACGCTTGAAAAAATTAATATTCGATTGCTTGAGGCTTCACTTGATTTGGGTGCTTCATATTTTCAAACATTTTGTCGTGTTGTTTTACCATTAACGATGCAAGGAATTAAAACTGGATTTTTTTTGGTTTACGTTACATCGTTTGGTGAGTACGCAATTCCGTCATTGATTGCAGGACAAAAGAATTATTTTGTGGGCACGATGATTTCTGAATATTTTTTCATTGGAAAAGATTGGCATGTTGGTGCAGCATTTACTTGTTTGAGCTCTGTGATATTTATTGGCACAATTATTGCATATCAATCGTTACTTTCAAAGATTGTACAACGTTTGCAAAGGGTTTAGCATCATGAATATGACAAAATCGATGTTAACTTTTTTTGTGCTTGGTGTGTATTTATTTTTGTATACACCAATTATTGTTTTAGTGTTGTATTCATTTAATCAAGGTGGATTTCCTGACGTTTGGCAAGGATTTTCATTTCATTGGTATCAGGATTTATTTGCTTCAGTAGAAATTTGGCGTGCGTTTCAAAATTCAGTTATTGTTGCAAGTTGTTCATCTCTTTTAAGTGTGAGCATGTCAGTGATGTTTGTGCATGGTATGCGTCGTTATAAACGAGATATCGCTTCACTTTTTTATAGTAATGCATTAATTCCAGACATTGTTTTGGCTGTTGGAATGTTAACACTTTTTTCATATTTGATGATACCTCTTGGGTTGACTACCCTGATTGCAGGGCATACACTTTTGGGTCTTGGTTTTGCAATGCCAATTATTAAAAGTCGCTATGATGAGTTAGATAAAACATTGATCGAAGCGTCATTGGACCTTGGCGCATCGATGCGTTACACTTTTTTTCATGTTATTGTTCCATTTTTATATCCAGCAATTTTAGTTGCATTTTTACTAGCAGTTATTATTTCTTTTGATGATTTTTTAATTTCATTTTTTTGTTCAGGTTCTTCGGTTCAAACTTTGTCATTGTATATTTTTTCTATGATTCGTTCAGGAATTTCACCCATTGTGAATGCACTTTCAACATTATTGTTGCTTATTAGTTGTTTTTTGTTGTTGATCATGATGATGTTTCAAAAAAATTTATTTAAAGATTAAATTTGTTTTAATTACTGAATTCCAGATTAGGTCTGGGATGACAGAAAAGGATTAGGCTGTGTTATTTAAATATTTCATTCGATTGTTCGTGTTGCTTGGTTGCATTGGCTTGATTTATGGATTTTTAATGTTGCCTTATGTGTTTAAAAATCAAGAGCAAGATGCAAAATCTATTCGTATTTATTCTTGGACAAATCGAATTGATGAATCGGTATTGCAAGATTTTGAACAAAAAACAGGTATCAAAGTATATTTAAATTATTATGAAAGTGCTGAAGAGCTTTTAACAAAGTTAGAAGTTATGCCATCTTTGGATTGTGATTTGATGTTGCCATCAAGTTATATTATTAAGCCAATGATTCAAGCGGGACTTATTAAAAAAATAGATCACATCAAATGTCCATTTATGAAAAAAATTTATCCACAATTTTTAAATATGGATGTTGATCCTGAAAATTTGTATTCAATTCCTATGTATTGGGATGTGTTTGGTATTGGATACAATGGTCGCATGATATCCGCAGATCAGGTTAATTTAAATTTATTGTTTGATAAAAATGTAATTGTTGGAAAAGAAATTGGCATGACTGATGAACCGCGTGAAGCAATATTTTTAACAGCGCAGTATTTAGGATTTGATTTAAATTATTTAACCTCCGTTGAATTAAAAAAAATTCGCCAATTGCTTCGTGCACAAAAATCATGGGTTGGTGCTTACAGCGATTCACAGCAGGGATATTTTTTAGGTACAGAAACATTTGCAGTTGCAGCGTCCGATCGTGAAATTATTTGTCGACAGATGTTGAAAACTGATTTTGTAAAATTTGCTTTATTGAGTTCAGGTTCAATGCTTCGAATTGATAATATTGTGATTAGTGCTGCAACAAAAAAAGATCACCTTATTTATCAATTTTTAGATTTTTTATTTTCGTATGATGTACTTTTAGGTCATTGTGAAAAATATTGTATTTTGCCAACGACAAAAGAAGTATTTCAAGATTTAGATCAAAAATATATTGGTGTGCCGAATTTATATCCCGGTAGCACTGATTTTAATAAATTGATTTCATTTAATCTTGGACTTTCACAAAAAGAAATTAATGATTTTTGGGTTCGTTTTAAAGCTGCTTAGGAGGCTGACGTGTCAAAAAATAACTTTTATGTAACTACCCCTATTTATTATGTTAATGCAGCGCCTCATTTGGGTTCATTGTATTCAACACTTTTGGCAGATGTTGCTGCTCGCTACCATAAACTTATGGGAAATAATGTATTTTTTTTGACAGGTACTGATGAACATGGTCAAAAGATTGCAGAATCTGCAAAAAAAGCAGGAAAGAATCCAAAAGAATTTGTTGATCAATTTATTCCTGTGTATGAAAACATGTGGAAACGATATGACATTGAATATACAAAATTTATTCGAACAACAGATTCATATCATGTGCATGCGGTTCAAGCTTGGATTTTAAAATTAATAGAACAGGGTGATATTTACAAAGGATTGTATACTGGTTGGTATTGTACTCCTTGTGAAACTTTTGTAACAGAAAAAGATCAAGTTGCAGATGCAAAAGAAATTACTTGTCCTGAATGTTTGCGGCCATGTAATGAAATTTCAGAAGAATGTTATTATTTTAGATTGTCTGCATATCAAGATCGATTGCTTGAATTTTTACAAAACAATTCTGATTTTATTACACCAAAAGAACGTGCTAACGAAGTAATTGCTTTTGTAAAAGATGGGTTAAAAGATTTAAGCATTTCTCGAACAACGGTAACTTGGGGTATTCCATTTCCAGGGGACAATAAACATGTAACGTATGTTTGGGCTGATGCTTTAAATAATTATATCACGGCAATTGGTTACGGATCTGATGAAAAAGAATTACATACCTGGTGGCCTGCAGATTTGCAAATTTTGGGAAAAGATATTGTTCGTTTTCATGCAATTTATTGGCCGGCATTTTTAATGGCATCCGGACTTGAAATGCCAAAGAAACTTTTAGTGCACGGATGGATTAAAGTTGGTGAACAAAAGATGTCAAAATCTTTAGGTAATGCTGTTGATCCAAAAAGTTTAGCGGATCATTATGGCGTTGATCAAATTCGATATTATTTGACTGCAAAAATGGCAATTACGCAAGACTCGCAATTTAGTTTGCAAGACATTGAACAATGTATCAATTCTGAGCTTGCAGACGACTTAGGTAATTTGCTAAATCGATGCAGCACTTTGGCTGAAAAATTTAACTATATTAAAATTTGCGCACCTGCACAGTGGTCACAGCGTAGTCTTGAATTGCAATCTGAGTCTGAAAAAATGAAACATGAAGTTTTAGAGCTTGTGCAGCAAGGTTTTTTCCATCGCGCGGTGCAACGCATTTGGGAATTTATCGCTTTGACGAATGCTTATTTTCATAACCATGAACCTTGGAAACATGCAAAAAGCAATCCTGCATTGTTTCAAGAAATTATTGCTGCAACAGTGTACAGTATACGTTTAGTTGGTGTTTTGCTGTGGCCTGTAATGCCTAAAAAAATGGAACAGTTACTGGCAAGCTTGAGTTATCAGTTACCTTTAAAACAACCAATGTGTCATGTTTTTGATAACATGGCATGGACTGATGAAATAAAAATTCATAAAATTGAAACTTTATTTAAAAAATACGAAAAACCTATGGAAAATAAAAACGACCAAACAACACAACCTGTGCTTGTGCAAGATAACTGTATTTCAATTGATGATTTTGCAAAAGTGGATATGCGGGTTGGTAAAATTATTGCATGTGAAATTGTTGAAAAATCTGACAAATTGTTCAAAATGCAAGTTGATTTTGGTGATTTTGGCAAACGTCAAATTTTTGCGGGGATGCGTAAATTTTATCAACCTGAAGGACTTGTGAACAAGCTAGGTGTGTTTGTGGTAAACTTTAAACCACGTATGATCATGGGAATGGAATCGCAGGGTATGATGCTTTCTGCTTTTTCAGATGATCAAGCGTTTATCTTGCAACCAGAAAATGAAATCGTATTAGGTTCAAAAATTAAATAATTATCAATTATATATTAGGGATGATTTATGAAATATATTAAGTTTGTTATTGTGTTGTACATTAGTGCAAGCTGAAAAAGTTAAAATTTATCATGTAACGAAATCAAAAGAGAGTTTAGAAAGTATTAAAGAAATTGGGTGTTCTGTTTATAATGCGGAAGTAATAATTGAAACTAAGTGTATTCCACCAGAAAAATTAATATTTTTAAATGATAAAATTTGTCAATATCCATCATCAACTCCAGTTGTTAATAAAAATAATTAAAAATAAAAAATTAGATTGATCTTAAAGTGAATAGACCACGGCTTTTAAACCGTGGTCTATTCACTTTAACAATTTGTTATCTTACAATCAAAAAAGAGATAGTATTGAGTTTAAAAATTAAGTAATCATTATGAAAAACAATCTTTTTTGTTTAATAATTTCTATTTTTTAAAACATGCTGCATATTGTTGCGTTAAAAATGGAGCGTATTTTTGAATACGATGATACATTTCATCAGCAAGTTCTAAATTGTAGGTGTGAACTGTAAGGTTACGATCATTGATCATAGCTATCCATATTTTTTCATCAATAATTAATTCATTAATGTAAGCTTGTGCAAATGCTTTTTTTGGTGATTCAACGGAGATGCCATGTTCGGTTAGTAATTTTTCTTGTAAAGATTTCCAAAAAAGTTCTATGCAAAATTCAAAGCGTTGAATGCTTGCATCGATTTCTGCTCGGTGTGGTCCTGGTGGTATTTGAATAATTTCATTAAGTCGTTGTAAAGCTTGTCTAAGTTGCTCTGATTTTGTTTTAGAATTTTGATTCATAATGATATTCCATGTTTTATAATTTGTTCTTGTAAGTCTTTAGTTGCTTGATCAAAGCGAATACAATCAATTGGAATTAATGTATCAGCATTTTCAACAATTTCTAAAATTTGATTCCATTCTAAAATAGTTGCATGAGGACAGACAACAGCAATGTCAAAATCAGACATTTTCCGATTGGTTTTTTTTGCTCGAGATCCAAAAAGAATAACCCTTTCTACAAAGGGTAATGTTTTAATTTTTTTTATAAATTGATATTGCGTTATGTCCATATCGATACCTTTTAAAAATTTCTATAAAGTACCTTAGCATGCTTTGATTATTTTAACAATTTGTTATCTTACAATCAAAAAAGAGATAGTATTGAGTTTAAAAATTAAGTAACAATTTTAAGCCTTGTTTTTTTTGATATAAATTCATTATTCTTTTTTTGTAAAATAAGTTCATTTTTAGCAAAAGGACTATAATTTATGAAAAAAAGTATAGGGTTATTTTTATTAATGGTATCAATTTCATTACATGCTGAGCTTTTAATTTTAAAAAAAACGTTTGAAGGATTGGCGGCATTGACGAAAGAAGAATCAGTATTATATGGTCCGACTATTTCACAAATTATTTTAAAATATCAATGGCCTATGTGTACAGCTTCAAATTTAACTCAAATGGAAAAAAATGAGCTTTTAACGCCTGGAATACCAAATGCAGAAGAAATTTTTATACAAAAAAAATTACAAGAAGCAATTCCTGATTTAAACATTCAAGTTTCATTTATTTCAACAACGTTATATGAAATTTTTTGTATTTTAAATTATTTTAAAAATTCAAAAAGATCTGTTGAAGCATTAGAAGAAATGAGTATTAATTATGAAGATAATCCTTTTGATCGGATAGGATTATCTTTGGTATCTCATAGAAAAAAAGCATTAGATGAACTAAGATATAGCGTAAAACGTTATTTTAGGACATTGCAAAATTCAGATAATCTAGTAAATGTATTTAACATTAAAGATATAACGAAAGATCAAGTTTTTCATAAATATCAGTATGTTAATCAATTGTTTTTTGATACACAAGCAATAATTTCATTTGACGGTAAATCTAATGTTTCATTATTTCAAAAAAATGATGAAAGTGCTTATTTTTATATTAATAATGAGTTGGTACAGTATTGTTTAAAAATTCCTTCTTTAAATAATCAAATTGATGGATTAACATTATCTGAAGCTATAAAAAATAGTAAAAAAGAATTATTGAACCAAATTAAAACAGACTTTGTTTTAACGATTACAAGACACGAATGTGCTTTTATTACTGATATTCTTGATAGTGCAATAGTTGATTCTTTATATGAAAATGAAAATTCTTTGATTAATCGGTTAATAGATTTTGATTATGAAGCAAAATCTAAAAATAAAGTTTTTTTACTTCGAGGTACATCTTTTTATGAAAGCTATGTAAAATTTGACCAAAAAATTAGAAAAAAGACAATTGCTGGAAGTATCATGCATTATACTGATTTTCAGGATATATTTAACCCTGAAAAAATATGTTCAGTTTCATTTGGACAATCATTTTTTGCGGGATTTATGTTAGATAATTGGGATCTTGGTGCTTGTGTATATAACTATTTAAAGCAAAAAAAACAGGGATATTTACTTTGGATTGATAAAAAAGAATATGTGAAATCTCAAAATAATTCATTATTTTTTATTGCTCCATTAAGTACGATAGCTGGATTATTTAGTTATGGAGAATTTTTTCATGCACGAACTAAAATTCCATTATCTACAAATTTAATTCAAATCTTGCAATCAAATAAATTGATAACTGTTAAAGGGGTAGTTTATCCATTACCGTTTGATCATTCAGGTCTTTTAATGGTAAAGCGTGATCCTTTAAAACAAGCAGAGTTATTTTCTAATTATATTGCAAAAAACGGTATATTTTTTGATACATCAAATTTTGAGTATCCAAATATGGTAAAAACTCAAATAGAAGCTTCTAAATTATATAAAGATGTGCAATTGGTAAAATCGAAATTGATTGATTGGATTGAAAATTATAGAGATACAAAAAAAGCAAAGAAAGCAGCTGTTGTTACTCAATGATTTCTTTGTTTTCAACTAATTTTTGATTTTGTGTGCCTACAAAAATTGCAGCAGCTAACCAAACACTAATCACACCTAAACTAATTATCGTACCATAAACTAATAAATTATTGATCGACATGATTGGGTTGCCCGGTACGTTTAACCAGCCACCAATTTGAGCTCCTGACATTTTTGCAGAGCGAGAGCCAAACATATCAATAAAACTTTTTGTTTTAAATTTTGCATCTTTGGATGTTGGAATATACATCATTTCTTTAACTGGATTATTAACAGCATAGGACATTGCTTTCACTAAAAGCATGACACTAAATGTTGCCCATAAAAGCATGTAAGGAGTTGGAAACATAGTTTCGTAGTACGCGTACATACATATAAGTGCAAATGCAAATGTAATAGGATAAATGAGTAAACAAATGCGAGGACCAAATCGTTTGATCATGTAGCTTGTTCCAAGAAGCGCAATTAAAAATGCAAGTGTGTTGATACAAACACCATACACGCCTTTAAACCATTTAAATGATGCGTCATCAAAAATTAAAGATGCTTGTGAATTCATTTGATATTCAACAATCGTTCCTGCAATTTCATAAAATGTTGAAACGATTAAAACACCAATAAGATAAGGACGTGTTAATAATAATTTTATACCACTTAAAGTATTGTGAGTTGTTGGTTTTTCGTGAATGCTGTTGTTTGTTAAATCATGAGCTGGAATTGTTTTAATCAAATAATGAATAGTTGCAATAAATAAACCAAGGCAGAGTACGACAATTGCATAAAAGGGCCAGATGATAGTTGTTTTGATAAGCATGAGTGATGATCCACCAATTGCACCAAATTGTCCGGCAGCAACAATAAACGGAAACGCTCTTTTTGCTTGATCTGAAGTTGAAGCACTGATCGTAAATGACCAAAAAACAGCAACCATGAGTGATCCAAAACTTTCAGTAAACAAATATCCTAAAATACCACTTGTTGCCAAAATTTTAGAACCTAAAAAAACTTCACCATGTTGATGTTTTAAAAATAAAATTACTGTTATTGCAGAAAATATAATCATGTAAAAAGTTGCAATAATAATCATTAATTTATGTTTTTCAAATATGTCTACTAATTTGCTGTAAATTAGGACGAGAGCTAGTACAAAAACAGGGGATAACGTTTTAACCGTAGGAATCCATAAACGACCAGTGTCTTGTGACCAACCTAAAGATGTTGGAAATGCAAGTTTGTATAAAACTAAATCTTTAAGTAATCGCATGAGCCAATATGTACCAATGGTGAATAAAAAAGCTACGGCTAATAATCCGATTTTTTTAATTTCATCTTTATGAATGTCTGGATAAAAATATCGAATGAATGACGTGATCATAAAAAATCCCCTTAATTTTTAATTAGTATGTTTCAATAAAAAACTCCGACATGAGTTAATATGCCGGAGTTTTTTGGTTAATAATAATATTCTATCATATAATAGTTGATTTTTATATTCGTAATTGATTATTTTTTTATAAAAAGAAGTTTTTTATGTTGTTTTGTTATAAATATAATATTTTTTATAAATGAGGATGAATTATGAGTATAAAACAAATAATTATGATATTGCAGTTGTTTGGTATGACAGCATTGTATGCAGAATTGTTGATTTTTAAAAAAACATCTGAAGGATTAGTGGCATTAACGAAAGAAGAATCATTATTATATGGTCCCACTATTTCACAAATTATTTTAAAATATCAATGGCCAATGTGTACAGCTTCAAATTTAACTCAAGTGGAAAAAGATGAGCTTTTAACGCCTGGAATACCAAATGCAGAAGAAATTTTTATACAAAAAAAATTACAAGAAGCAATCCCAGATTTAAATATTCATGTAGCATTTATTCCCACAACATTATATGAACTATTTTGTATGTATGAATTTGTAAAAACAGATAAAACTACGATTACGAGTAAATTTATAGATTTTTCTAAAAATTCATTTGAACGAGCATGTATGACTGCATATTTAGAAGGATGTAGTGAGGATTTAAGAAGAGCTTCAAGTGATGAAAATTTCAGAATATTGATACTTTCTGAACTTTTTTTTAATTTTGAAGATTCAAAGAATGAAATTTTAAATCAATTTAAAATATATAATCAATTATTTTTTGATACAACTGTGAAATATTTAATTGGACCGTTTATGGGAAATAAAACACCTATACAATTATTTATACCTGAAGACCTAAGTGCTTATATGTATATGAATAATTATATCATTACAAAATTGATTGAAATTGAGTTGTTTATATTAAAAGAAAAATGCTTGAAAGTTAGTTCTACTATTCAAGAAAATAGTGAAATGATTTTGAAAAAAATATTAGAAATGTTTGGTACGGCATCTTACAATAAAGCTTTATTTGGTCAGGCTACTGGAAGTATGTTCTTTGAAAATAAAAATTATTTGATGTTTTTAAATCATGAAAATTTAATAAAATCTGTTATTGAAAAAGAATATCGAGCTAAATCTTTAAATAAAGCAATGTTGTTAAGAGGGACTGATTTGCTCAATGTTAATAATTTAAAAAAGATTTATAGAGGAGTTGAAACATCTAAGGGAGCTGAGGAAATACCAGTTTTAGGTACAACAATGACCCATCAAGATCTTAAGGATAATTTATTTTCAATTTCATTAGGACAATCATTATTTGCAGGGATTTTTATTGATCAAACAGCTTGTGCATTTTATTTCTTACAAAATAAGCCAGGATATGCATTATTAATTGATAAAAAAGAATATATTAGATCTGCTAGTAATGGATTATTTTTCATTCCGCCATTGTCAACAATCGCAGCATTGTTTGGTTTTGGTGAATTTTTTCATCCAAGAACTAAAGTGCCATTGTCAAGCTTAAGTGACAGTTTTTTGAGAATCAAGGGATTTGCTCCAAGAGTAAAAGTAGAATATCATCCATTATTATTTATAGTAAGAAATCCATTAGTTCATGCAGAATTATTTTCTGAATTTGTTGCTCAAAATGGAATTATTTTGAATTTGGATGAAGTGCGGGCAAAAAATGTTTTAGAAAACCAAAAAGAATTATCAAATGCATATTCAAATACACGTACTATAAAAAAATATTTTAACAAGTTAAAACATTGATAAATCCTTTTGTTAAAAATAATAGTAATTAAAAAGGTTTCGATAATATTATCGAAACCTTTTTAATTACTATTATTTTTAATGTAAATAAAATTTATCCAATGATTTCGTTATTTTTCACAAGTTGTTGATTTTTACGACCAACATACAACGCTGCAATGATCCAAACACCAATAACACCAAGACCAATGAGTGATCCGTAAAGCATTAAATTTTGAATTGAAGCTGCAGGGTTACCTTTGATGTTTAAAGCACCACCAATTTGAGCACCAGAAGCTTTTGCAGTTCTGCCACCAATCATGTCAATGATACCTTTAGCTTTGAATTTTGCATCTTTTGATGTTGGAATGTACATCATTTCTTTAACAGGATTATTAACAGCATACGAAGCAGCTTTAACAATGAGCATAACGCCAAATGTTGCCCACAATAAATTCAATGGAGTTGCAGCACCTGTTTGATAGTACATGTACAAGCTTACCAATGATACTGCAAAGCTTACAGGATATACAAGCAAGCAAATACGAATACCATAACGTTTCATCAATTTGCTAGTACCCAAAAGTGCCATAAAGAATGCAAGACCGTTAACAGCAACACCAAAAACTCCCAGGAACCAATTAAAATCTAAACCTTGAATAATTGCTGCTTGTGATTTCATTTGATAATCTACAATAGTACCTGCAATTTCATAGAATGTTGAAACAACCAAAACACCCATAAGATATGGTTCACTTACAAGAAGTTTAATACCACCAAGCATATCTGGTTTTGCTTTTTTCTCTTCTTTGTCTGATTTCATTTGATCAGCAGGAACAGAGCTCATCAAATAACGAATCGTCAAAATTAAACCAGCTAAAAAGATTACAGCAACAAAGAATAATGGCCATGTTTGGCTAAATTTCATTAAAAGAAGTGACGAACCACCAATTGAACCGATTTGGCCAAGTGCTACGATTAATGGAAAAGTTCTTTTTGCTTGATCAGATGTTGAAGAGCTAACAGTGAAAGACCAGAACAATGCTACAAGTACTGAACCAAGGCTTTCTGTAAGCAAGTAGTTTGCAAGACCTGTGTATTTAAGTAATGGTGCACCAACGAATTCTGAACCATATTCTGCTTGGCAGAAAAGAATTGTTGCAATTGCTGCAAACGCAAGTGTGTAAAATGATGCAATGATGTAAAATAGTTTATGTTTTTCAAACATATCAACTAATTTTGTGTAAATAACAACAACACCAAGAACAACCCAAGGTGAAATTGCTTTTGCAAATGGATACCAAAGGCGTCCTTCATCTGAGCTGTAACCTAAAGCGACAGGGAATGCGAGTTTGAATAAAACAGCATCTTTTAAAAGACGTAAAAGCCAATAAGCTCCGATTGTGAAAAAAAATGCAAGACCGAGAAGACAGTATTTTTTAACTTCTTCTCTTTTAATTTCTGGATAGAAAAATTGAACAACGCCTGTAATCATATACAGTTGCCTTTCATATGAATTTATAATATTTTTTATTTTTCAATTTTTTGAAAATGGTCGAATATTTTTTATTTTTAACCCAAACCCATTTACAAAAATATGATAGCCAAAAAATCAAGAAAGTATAGTTTTTTAGCCTTTACTCTGTGATTATTTGCTTACATTCTTCATTCGGACAGGTTAAAGTTACTTTTCCAGTTCGATCTGTTTTTTTGAGAATGTACGGCAATTTTTCACATTTTTTGCAAGGAATTTGTTCAATGTCAGAAAAGATTGCAAATTTACATTTTGGATAATTTTGACATCCCCAAAATTTGCCACCTTTCCATGATCGTTGTGCAATATTGCCTTCGCATTGTGGACATGCAAAACTTGCAATATTTTGTTTGATGAATTTACATTCTGGGTATCCAGAGCATGAAATAAATTCACCAAAACGACCTTTCATTTTGCGAAGTTGTTTATCACATTTCTCACATTTTTCATCCAAAAGTGGCGTTTCTTCTGCAGCGATCAATGTGATTGTTCCATCATCGGCGCGTGAAAATTTGCTCGTAAATGTACATTTTGGAAATCCAGGACATCCAAGAAAACTTCCATTTTTTCCCAAACGAACAACAAGATTGTTTTCTTTGCAGGTTGGGCATTGCATTGATGTTTGCTCAACTACTTTTTTGCCAGTGCCTGGTGTTAAACCTTTAAAAATTTCTAAATCTTTTTCAAATGAGTTCCAGAATTCAAACAATACTGCATCACGTTGAATTTCGCTTTGTGCAATTTTATCTAAATCTTCTTCCATGTGAGCAGTGAACTTAGGATCCATAATTTTTGGAAAATATTGATTGAGCATTTCAGTCAATTTCATACCAAGATCTGTAGGAATGAAACGTTTTTTTTGCAGTTCAACATAGTTGCGAGCTTGAATCGTGCTTAAAATAGTTGCATAGGTACTTGGTCGTCCGATGCCTTGTTTTTCAAGTTCCTTAACAAGTGTTGCTTCAGAAAATCGTGATGGTGGTTGTGTAAAATGTTGTTTTGGATTTAATTTTTCTAACGATACAGAATTTTTTTCTTTCAAATCGCTTGGAAGTTTAACAGCTTTTTCATCATCTTCTTCTTCCAATTGATAAGCTTTTAAAAATCCTTCAAAGGTCAATGTTGATCCAGTAACTTTAAAAGTATATTCATCAGCTTTTATGACAACTTGACGTTGAGCGTAAATTGCAGGTTTCATTTGTGATGCAACAGCACGAGACCAAATCAATCCATATAATTTGTAAATTTCAGGTGAAACATATTGACGAATATCATCAGGTTTGAGTGCCATGTTAATTGGTCGAATTGCTTCGTGTGCGTCTTGTGTGCCTTCTTTTTTACCATAAACGTTTGGTTTACTTGGTAAAAACTCTTTACCCCATTCTGACAAAATAAATTCACGTGCACCATCGATTGCTGTTTGTGATAAGCGTGTTGAATCTGTTCTCATGTACGTAATCAAAGCTGTCGGAGTTGTTGTTTCATCAAGAGGAATACCTTCATACATACTTTGTGCAAGTGTCATTGTTTTTTTAACTGAAAAACCAAGTTTGTTTACTGATGCTTGTTGCAAGCTGCTGGTGATAAAAGGAGGTACAGGATTTTTGATTCGTTCTTTGTCAACAATACTGTCAATGATATAATTTTTATTTTTTAAAGCATCCACAATTTTTGTGGTATCTGCTTCATTGGTCAGTTCAGCAGGTTTATTTTTTATGTGAGTCAGTGCTGCTGTAAATGTTTGTTTGCTGTGAGCAAATAGTCCTTCAATTGACCAATATTCTTCAGTTTTGAATGCACGAATTTCAAGTTCGCGAACGCAAACAAGTTTGAGTGCAACTGATTGTACGCGACCAGCAGATAAACCTTTTGAAAGTTTTTTCCACAATATTGGAGATACTTCATAACCAACCCAGCGATCAAGTACACGACGCGCTTGTTGTGCATATACTTTAGGCATATCAACTTTTGCTGGGCGTTTGATGGCATCTAAAATTGCAGATTTAGTAATTTCGTTAAACGCAATTCGATGAATTTTTTCTTCGGTAGCAACTTTGTTGACTTCTTGCTCAACATGCCATGCAATGATTTCTCCTTCGCGATCAGGATCTGGTGCGAGATAAATTTCATCAGAACTTTTTGCTGCTTTAACAATGTCTGAAATGACTTTGTCTTTATCTTTGAGTGTTACATATTCCAGATCAATTGATTTATCAGTCATTTTGATGCCAAGTGTTTTTGTTGGCAAATCTTTAATATGACCAATAGTTGACATGACTTTAAAATCAGAGCCTAAAAATTTTAAAATAGTTTTGATTTTACCAGGTGATTCAACAATAAGAAGTTTTTTCATAGATTTTAATTTTAAAGGTAGATGTTTTGATGCATTTGATTGATAGCACAGTTATTTTGTATACATAAAGGATTTTAGGGTATAAGTCAAATTATCAAAAAATCAGATCTTAAAAAAAAGTTAGCTTTATGGTAACTTAATCTGCGTGTTTTAAAGGAATAAAAAAAGGGCTTTTTTCATGGCGACGATATTTCAATTTGCTCAACCATGGTGGTTATTGTACGGTGCAATTACCGTTACTTTTGCTCTGTTTTTACGTTATTTTTGGTATCAACCAACCGTGTATGTGTATCCTTTAACGCAATTTATTAAAGATCAAAAATTATCTTCATCCAAATTACCAATCAAATTTTTCTTTTGGATTCGTTTCGCAATTCTTTCGTTGATTGTTTTTCTTTTGGGTAAGCCACAGTATGTTGACTCAAAATCAAAAATTAATGTGGAAGGTATAGATATCGTGCTTGCACTTGATATGTCCGGCAGTATGTGTTGTATGGATGATTTGGATGATAAACGTTCACGGTTGCAAGTTGCAAAACAAGAAGCATTAAATTTTATTGAGCAACGAACCAATGATGCTATCGGTTTAGTTTTGTTTGGTCGCTATGCACTGGTGCGATGTCCGTTAACGCTTGATAAAACAGTACTCAAAGAAATTATTTCAGATTTAGAATTGGGCAAGCCAAGTGAAGATATGCAAAAAGATACAATGCTTTCACAAGGTTTGATCACAGCAGTTCGTCGATTGCAAAGTTCAAAAGCAAAAAGTAAGATCGTGTTATTGCTTACGGATGGAGCTCCATCAACAGGAGATTTAAATCCAAAAGATGCGATTCAAGTTGCAAAAGATATTGGTGTGAAAGTATATACTATTGGTATTGGTGGCTCGCAAGGTGGATTTGTTCAAGATCCTATTTTTGGATTACAACAAATTTCTTCACCAGTTAACAAAGAACTTTTACAACGCATTGCAAAAGAAACAGGCGGTCAATTTTTTGAAGCGCAAAAACCAAAAGATTTAAAACAGATTTATCAAATTATTGATTCACTTGAAAAGCAATCTTATCAAACAGAACTTTATGCCAAATATCATGATTATTTTATGCCATTTTTATGGATCATTGTTAGTTTAATTTTGTGTGAACTTTTGATGGCAACATGGGTTTGGTTTATTGTTTGAAGCAATTTATATTTAACTAAATTCTCGATCTAATCAGAAATGACAAGCGAGTGGAGTTTTTAAATGTTTGAATATTTTAATTTTGTGCATTTTGCAGGTTGGTGCAATTTTTCAAAAATAATAATTTTTTTAACAATAGTTATTATTTGTTTGTTTATTCGTGGTTATAAATCAAAACACGCATTGCAAAAACTGACAGCATCAAAATGGCGTAAAAAATTGATTTTGCATGGTTCAATGATTCAAAAAATCGTAAAAAACATTTTCTTTTTTATTGGATGTTTGTTTGTGGCAATTGCACTTTTGCGACCGCAATGGGATAAAAAAGAGGAAAAGGTGCAACAAGAAGGTCGCGATCTTTTAATTGCTGTTGATATTTCCAGGAGTATGCTTGGTCAAGATGTTAAACCGAATCGTTTAGAATTTGCAAAACAAAAAATTAAAAAAATTGTGATGAATTTATCTTGTGAACGGATAGGCCTACTTTTATTTTCAGGTGATACCGTTGTGCAATGTCCGTTAACAAAAGATTATTCAGCATTTTTTATGTTTTTAGCTCAGCTTGATGTTGAAACTATTTCTTCAGGAACAACAACTCTTGATGGTGCAATTGCGCAAGCATTAGCAGTGTTTGAAAATATGCCAACAAAGCGAACAAAACTTTTATGTTTATTTACTGATGG
>JAGOPI010000031.1 GCA_017992075.1 Candidatus Babeliales bacterium | reverse complement strand
ATTTAATTTCAACTACTAAAAAATCATTTAAAAATTGTATTCAATCTGTTTTTCAAGGACTTTGTCATGCTAACTAAGATTTGCTATAGTAGAAAATGGAACAATTACTGGAAATTTAAATGTTCAATCGTTGCAAAATGATGAACAAATTGGATTAGATATTTTGAAAAATCAAAAAATTCATTCAGGAAAGAATGCTCTTGAATTATTGGCAAAAAAATATAAACAACGAAAAAGTTTAAATACAAAATCAATTTCCAGACTTGTAGATGTTCTTCGAGAGCTTAAAATTAAATTATTAGAAAAAAAAGATCAACAAGAAATTGAATTGTTGATAAAAAAAGATAAACAAGAAGAAAATTTAGAAATAGAAAAAATTTCTAAGCTCGTAGATGTTCTTCGGGTGCTTAATAATTGATTTTCGTATAAACTTTTATACATGAATAAAAATAATGTACATGCTTACGGTCAACTTTGTGGTTTGTTTTATGATGCAACTGAAAAATATGCATCTGACTGTGAGATCAATTTTTTTGCTGCATGTATTAAGCAATATCCAGGCAGAGTTTTAGAAGCAATGTCAGGGTCCGGACGGTTACAAATTCCTTTGATGCAGCGGGGTTATGTTGTTGATGGAGTTGATCATTCTGAGGCAATGCTTGCGCGTTGTCGCGAGCGTTGTGCAAAATTAAAACTTGAGCCAAAATTGTATCAACAATCAGTTGAAAATTTAAAATTACCTTATAAAAAATATGGCACGGTTATCATAGCCGTTGGTTCATTGCAGCTTATTACTGATCAAAATCTTGTTTTAAAATCGCTTAAAAATGTACATGCTCATATGAGTGTTGGTGGCAATTTATATATTGATATTTTTGTGCCTGATACAACACTTGAGGAATTTTCTATTTCACAAGTTCGTTTGGATGATCATACTATCATTCGTTTAACAAGAAGACATCAGTTTGATGTAGAAAAAAAAATAGCTAACACTTTTTGTTTGTATGAGTTGATTGTTGATGGAATTATTCAAAAACAAGAAAATGAACTTATCGAAATAGTTTGGCGCACTGATGTGCAGTGGCATCAATTACTACAACAAGCTGGTTTTGAAGTTGTACAGGTGTATGATGCAACATTTAAAAAACCTGAAATATCACGCATCATTCATGCTAAATCAGTTGTTGAAAATATTAATTGAGAATTTTATGACTAAAAAACGTTGTTTTGGTGATGGTGCTGGAAAAGAATTTTATGCTGTTTATCATGATCAAGAGTGGGGTATGCCAGTACATGATGATCAATTACTTTTTGAAATGCTTATTCTTGAAGGCGCACAAGCAGGATTGAGTTGGGAAACTATTTTGAAGCGTCGTGATGGATATCGCAAAGCATTTTATAACTTTGATGTTGTGCAAGTTTCTAAAATGTCTGATGATCAATTAGAAAAATTATGTGAAAATTCTGCCATTATTAAAAATCGCTTAAAGATTTACAGTGTTCGGCAAAATGCTCAAGTTTTTTTAAAAATTCAAAAAGAGTTTGGTTCTTTTGATGCATATGTATGGGGTTTTGTGGGTAACGCTTCGATTGTGCATCATTTTAAAACATTATTAGAAGTTCCTGTTTTTAATGCAGTAAGTGATACATTATCAAAAGATTTAAAAAAACGTGGTATGAAATTTGTTGGATCAACTATCATGTATGCTTACATGCAAGCTGTCGGGTTGGTTCAAGATCATATTGTCAATTGTTGGCGTTATGGTCATTGATTTAAAACGCAATACCCCAAGAGCCTAAAACCATCCAAGCGTTGTAGCCATATAATTTTGGTTTGCTGTCAAATCCGTAAGAAAAGCTGAAAAGAAAACGATGAGCTAATTTTTCTTTTATAAAAGTATATGTGTAAACACCATAAAAAGTGTTACGCATGTAATTGAGTCGATCAAGAATCGCAATTTTTGGTGTTGCTTGAGCACCAAAGCCCCAACGACCTCCGTATCCTACTTCACCACCATGACCTAAAAGTTTATTAGTTTGAATTGCAACTAAAATGTCGGCAATACTTCCAACGGTGAATGTATATTTGTCTTGATTTGCATTGTATGCAGTGCGTGGAACAAAATAGTTATAACGACTACCCCATACAAAATCATATTTTTTAAATTTTAAAACACCGTCCAACTGAGTACCAATACCAACTTGTCCGTTACCAAAACCAACACGTTCAAGTGTGTTGACCGCATGTGTTGGAAGACCTAAAAGTCCAGAAACGGTCATACTTGCTGTTTGATTGTGTACAATATTTCGTCCGATGGTAAATAAAATGTCATCAGGTTCGATTACATCAACTTTTTTTTTGTAATCAACGGTTTGTCCAACGTGAGCAACAGCAAAATCTGTTCGAAAGTAATTTTTAATAAAATTATGATTGTAGGTTACAAAGCCTCCAACATAGTTTTCACGAATGTTAAAATTTTTTGCTTTTTGAAAATAATCAAAAATTAATGGCGCAATGCTATCAGGTTTCTTGTCTTCTTCATGCACAATGGGACGTTGTGTAATTTGTGCAACTCGAAAACTGTAAACAAGTGATAATGCGTTGAGTGGTACATTAATGAATAATAGAGCGATTAAAATTATTATAATCATATGCAATTTATGAAAGTAAATTGTTTAAAGATAACCTTAAAAAAGGAGTATATGTTTTAATGTTTGTGTATATCTTTAAAGCGAATTTTTCGTGATATGTATGTGATGTTAGGTTTCTATCTTTAATCATGGCAATTCAAATATCTTCGTTTTCTATTAAATTATTTGCAAATGCTTCTTGTAGTACGGATTTTGGACTATTAGCAATAATTTTATGATCATCAATTAATTCTTTACGCAATGCTTTCCAAAATAGTTCAATCGTAAATTTAAAACGGTGAATAGTTAAATCAATTTCATACTTTTGTGATCTCAGAGGAAGAATTACAACTTCTTCTAATTTTTGTAGTGCATTATTAAGTTGTTGAAAGGTTAATTTTGTTTCTTTTGTCATAGTTCAACTCCATTTTTTAAATGAATGCAAATTAACTTTAAAATAAGTGATAAGAAAATCAATAAAATTCCTCTCTTTTTATTTTTATCACTTAACGTAAACTAAAAAAATAAATATTGATTTTTAATCGTAATTTCATAAAAAAATGAGTGATGGTCGTGCAGCAACACGTAAAATTTTTTTTTCTTTCGTTCATAATATTCGATTTTAATTTTACATTTGCACGTATGGAAAAAGCAAAAATTGAACAGATTAAAAGTGGCAATTTTGCATTGTTGCCATCACAACAACCAGGACCGTTAATCAGTTTTGGTCAAAATATGCTTGATCAGCATGATTTACAATTTTTTTGGTACACGAACGATTTAATTGGTGAAAATAAAAATTTAACATCAGTTATTCCAGAATTTTTGTATGGAATTCGTGATAATTTTTCAGTTTTGTTTGAATTGCCTATTGCTTCAGTTTTTCAAGTTAATGATGAAGTTTATCAGGGGCTTCAAGATATTTTCGTGCAGTTGGAATATGCAATTGTTGATAAAACTACCTATGATACGACCAGTCAAGTAACGCTTGTTGGCAATGTAACGTTTCCAACAGGTGGATCACCAAGTATTCATCAGCAAAATTTTGGATCACTCAGTTTTCATGGGCCTACGTTTTTTTTCGGAACAACGATGAGTCATATGACCAGGATATGGTATCCGTTTGTGTCAGTGGGTACTCAAATCACAACAACAGGGCAAAACACGAAACTTGGAAATCAAATTTTGTATCAAGCTGGTTTAGGGCGCAATATTTCTTCAAATTCTGATAAATATATTTTTAATGTGCTCATTGAATTTGATGGATCTTGCAAAGAAAAAAATAAAAATTATGAAATAATCGATCAAAATTCTGGTGGTAATCAAATTTTGCTTGGGCCTTCATGTTGGTTTTCAACAACACATTTTACTTTTCAAGCGGGAGCTTCATGGGTGGTGTATCAAAAATTGAATGGTATACAAAATAAAAATAATTATTGTCTTGCAATTGATGTTGGTTATAAATTTTAGTCTTTTAGACTAAATTGTATTTCCGGTACTGCAACGCCGCACAGTTTATAGACATCTTCACCGCTGACGGTTTTTTGTTCCATCAGTAAATTGCTGAGTGCAAGCAATTCGGTTTTATGTTCGGTAATGATTTCAGTTGCAATGATGCGACATTCTGCAATAATTTTTGCAATTTCAGTATGTAATTTTGTGGCAATTGCGTCAGGAAGATGTACTTGATTTTCAATAAATTCTGCAAATGAAACATCTTTAAAATCTTGTGTCATTCCAAAGTGCATTACCATTGCAGTTGCTAATTGTCTTGCATGAATTAGATCCATGCTTGCTCCAACGCCACGACGTTGTAAAATTATTTCTTCTGCGACACTTCCTGCAAGAGCAACAATAATTTCTGAACGAAGTTCTTCTTCATGATAAGAATAATATTCTTTGTTTTCGACACCATAGGTAAGTCCTAAAGCGTTACCACGTGCGGTGATGGTAACTTTGTACAGCGGAGTTGCATCAGATTGAAAAACTCGAGCAAGTGCATGACCAGATTCGTGAACAGCTGTTTTCCAAAATTCATCTTTTGAAGCATCCATACCTTTGGTTTCACGACCTATAAGCATACATTCCCAAGCTTGATCAATTTCTTTCATACTGACTTCATCTTTGTCAGCACGAATTGCAAAAATTGCAGCTTCATTAACTAAGTTTGCAAGTTCTGCACCAGAAAATCCTGATGTTGCGCATGCAATTTTTTCAACATTGATATCATCTGCAGTTTGTATATTTTTTAAATGAACGTTTAAAATTTTGGCACGATCATTGATGTATGGTTTGCTAATTTCAACTGTACGATCAAAGCGTCCTGGACGCAGTAGTGCTTCATCTAAAATAGTAGCACGATTTGTTGCTCCAATAATAATGATTGGATTATCTTGTTGTTCAAAACCATCCATTTCCGAAAGAAATTGATTTAATGTTTGAGTTCTTTCAGAGTCACTACCAAAGGGTGAAGCTGTACGTTTACTGCCAATTGAGTCAATTTCATCTATAAAAATAATGCAAGGTGCAAGTTCTTTTGCAACTGCGAATAAATTGCGAATGCGTGCAGCACCAATTCCAACAAATACTTCAACAATTTGAGAAGCGCTAATGTACAAAAATGGACATTCGGCTTCACCTGCAAGTGCACGCGCAAGTAATGTTTTTCCATTTCCAGGAGGTCCTGAAAGCAAAATTCCTTTTGGGGCATGTGCGCCAATTGCTAAAAACTTTTCAGGATTTTTTAAAAAATATAAAATATCAGAAAGATCTTCTTTTGCAGATTCTAGACCAGCAACATCGTCAAATTTTGTCAAAATTTGTGAAGGTTTATAAATTTTGACACCAGATTTTGCAAATTGAGCAACCTGATTTTCAGGTTCTTCTCTTTCAATTTCATCTTCATTTGCAGATTCGCAGTAATCGATAATTTTTTCTCTATTGTAGTAAGCAAGAGCAAGTGTTGCACAACTTGTTGCAAAAATTGCATTTTTATAAATTTTTGCTTGCTGTTTTAATTCTTCTATGTGTTCTGGATATAAATAATACCATAATGTTGTAGCGCAAGCTGTTGTTGTTAAAAATGGATGATTTTGAAAAAAATTAACAAGGGAGTCTTTTGAAACGGTGAAATGATCTGTTTTGAAATCAAAGTTATATTCTTTTTGCTCATTTTTATTTTTTTTTGTAAAAATGTTTGCATTAAAATTAAATATGCACGATAAAAATAAAAATTTGAAAATAAAGGTTTGTTTAAAAAAAGATTGCACCATGTAAAACTTTCAAAAGTAAGGTATGACATAAAAACTGCTTACTTTAAAAATAATATAAAAATTGAGTAAAAACAACGATAATATCTTGATTGTAAAAAACGTTATGTGAAAACAGATTGATTTTTCACATTATCAAACATAAAGTTATGTGGTATGGTACCTCAAACAACTTTGGTAAAGGAATGTTAAGGAACGTGTCAATGAAGTATATAAAATTTGCTGTCCTGTGTGCTGTTATCGCACATACCACTATTGCACCACTTGATGATTACACCAATCACACTTTCATGTTTGTGCGACCAATTTTTGATTCGATAGGAATTCAACAAGCTTCTTGGAATGACATTGTTTTTAATAAGCAAAAACATGGTGCAGCTTTTCAAATATATCCAATTTTTGAACAAACATATCCAAATTTAAATAATCCTGCATATTTTTTCTTTGATGGTTTAAATAAAATAAACATTCAAGCCGGAACAACTTCTACATTTCAAATGCCAGGAACTACTCCAGCTGTGACACCACCGCAGGTAAATCCTTCAAGTGCTGCACAAGGTCAAATGTATGTTCCTTCTTTTAATCGTGATATTTTAGGACAGTGGGTTGGAATTAATGCTTTAACGTCGACTACGGCTGCATCAGGTTCAAATATGACACTTGAGCCGGCACAACGTTCAGCTTGTATTTTGGCAGAATTTAGTCAAGATCTGCACAAAATTGCTAACATTAGCATTTTTGAAAATTGGTTTATCAATATTGCAGCACCAATTACTTGGATTGAAAATAATTTGGGAGTTCGTGGTGATCAGGCTGCTATTGATGCAATGAATAGTCCTGATTTTACGTTTGTTAAAATGACACCAGGAACTATGGATTCTGTTCGATTAACGCAAGTTGCAATTTCACTTGGAACTCGATACATGGGTGAACCCGATATGCATGTAATTTCTACAACTGGCGTTATTGTTCCTTTAGTTGAACAAGATTGTAATGGTTCTATTTTTCAACCGGTGCAAGGTTTTAATTCTCATTTTGGTTTTGACACAACTGCTTTATTTCAATTTCCAATTTGTCAAAAAAATGAATATGCAAATTCAAAGCTTTTGTTTTTCTTTGATTTACATAACACTTTTTTAGCAAGAAATCATCAATTGCGAACTTATGATATTCGTCATAAACCTTTTTCTCGATACATGTTGTTGTATGATCGTGCAGCTAATCAGACGATTTCTGCAATGAATGCTTTAACGCTTCGTTCACGCGTTGAACCATTTATGGTCACAAATTTTGCAACAGGACTTCGCATGAAGTATAAAGATTCAATTGGTGAAATTGGATATGAGCTTTGGGCTCATGGTGCTGAGGTGGTCACTCCTGAAAGTAAAGGTGAGTATCATGAAGACACTTGTAATTTTTGGATTGATGATCGTTATGGTATTGCTTTTATTGATTATAATGGACAACTTGCAAAAATTAATAATACAACAGGTGCTGTGGAAGCATTAGCTCCAGGTGAAATTGGACAAACTGCAAGTAAAAGTACGATAAATTATGTAGCAGCTCCTGATGGAGAACCAAGCTGTTGTCCATCAGCAACTTTTACACAAAAAAATGTTTATTTACGATTGATTGATCTTGATCGATTATCATGTGCAGCGCAACCAACTATTACACATCGTGCGTACATGAGTGTTGGTTTTGGAAATAAAGGCAACAGGCGCGATTGTTTTGCAAACTTTGGACTGTTTATTGAAGCTTCTCAAAATAACGCAGCACTTTGTTTTTGGGGTGGTTGGTTTAAAGCAGGAATGACATTTTAATTACGTTCATATTATTTTTGTATTTCAACTATAATTTTTTAAATCTTCCGTTAAAAAAATGAAAATTATAAGGAATTTTTTGTATGAAAAAATTGTTTTTTGCACTGTTGTTATGTGCTAATTTTAGTTTTGGTTCAGGAGTTGTGCGTGAACAATTTAATGCAGATCAATTAGATCGTGAAAAATTAATTTCAGGCCCTAAAGAATCAATTGTTGCTCGGCTTAAAAAATTATGGAGAAAAAATTAATTTTTACTAAATCAAAAAGTCTTAAAATTTTTTTAAAGTTTTTTTGTTTATGCTATAAAATTTTACAAATTAAATATTTTTGTTACTCTCTGAATAGTTTTTTTATTATTCTAAACGTCTTTTAAGGGGTCTTATTTCATGAAAAACATTTTATTTTTTAGTGTTGCATTAGTTGCAGCAGGTTTGAATGGTGCTGAAAATGCACCAAAAACATCGCCAATAAAAGTTTTTGTAAAAAAAGATGTTCCGGTGGGTACTGTAGAATTATCACCTGAATTATGTCATAATTCAAGCTTTCGTAGTGATACGAAAACTCCAGTAAAAAGTGGAACGAGTTCTATTGAATCGACTATTCAAGAATTGTATGAACG
>JAGOPI010000043.1 GCA_017992075.1 Candidatus Babeliales bacterium | reverse complement strand
AAGCACAACGCGCCAAAGAACGTGCCAAAATTAAAGTTTTAGAATTAAAACAAGCTGCTCAAAAAGCCAAAGATGATGCTAAAATTAAATCTTTAGAACTAGAAAAAATCAAAGCGCAAACGAAAGCGAAAGCGCAAGCTGATGCTCAAGCAAAACAAGAAACGCGAGTTCAACTGGCACAAAAAACTAAAGAAAATGCCAAGATGCAAATTTTAGCAAAACAAGAAAATCAAAACTTAATAGATTTAACATTACAAAAAGAAGCATTTCAACAAGCAATGGTTTTAGAAAAAACAAAAGCAGAAGTCGCTTTAGAATTAGAAAAATTAAAATTTTTCAAAAATGAAATTCAAAATAAAATGGATATTTTATCCTCACAAGAAACACATAAAAATCAAACTACTATTTCCTCAAATTCTTCTGAATGCACAACGATTGAAACAAATACAAATCAACCTAAAAAAGTGAATGCTCAAGTTACTCGATTGGGAAAAAGATTTGATAAATCATCAAAATCAAACATTACGGTAAATATTAATTTAAGTTAAATCTTTTATTTTATAAAAATTATTCCAGCCAGAGGCCACATGTTTTTCCAAAATAATATCTTCACAGTCAACATTTTTCATGGGATCTAAAATTGCAATTTGATACAAATGCGGATCTTGATCTAAAAGATCCAACATCAAAAATAATCGTAACATCACTATTTTCTCAGCTTTATTACAAAATTTATTCATATGACCACGCACATACAATAAAAAATCAAAAAATTCTGGCACACAAATTTTTGACGGTAATCGATGCAAACAAAGTCTCATGATATCATGAATAAATAATAAATTATGTATCGCAATTTCAGATTCAATTTCAACATGAGTGATCATGAACGCAGTATTCTTTTTTTCTACGGTACACCAAATTAAAGATCCTGATGTGAGCAATGCTGCTTGATCATTTTTTGAAAAAATTGCTACAATTTTACCATATTTTTGATGTAACAAAACAATTTTAAAAGAATAAGGAATATAATTTTTTATAACAAAAGCTAATTGCATAAAAACTCAAAATTGATTAAAATAATCAAATATTTATTCATAATAATTAACAATATATTTTCATAAACAAATTAATTAAACACCCTTATGAAACTACTCTATATTATCCTATTAGCTTTATACTTAAACTCAATAACTTCTTGTTCACACAATAAACGCGAAATTTTTCGAAAAAAAAATTCTTTAAGAATTACTATTCCAGAACCAGAAAATATCATTCCACAATATCATCGATTAAATGTCACCTATGATCATCCTGACGATTGGTCTCTTTTCAAAGTAATCATTATCGGCTTTTTTATTGGTTCAAGTATTAATTATTATCAAAAATTCTTTTACAACAACACTCAAGAATTAAAACGATAATTCTTCCAAAAATGCTTTACGATGGAAAGGATGACCTAAAAATCTTTTAATCATTTCATATGGATATCGAGAACCTCCAGGACTTAAAATTTCAGTCACATATTGCATTCCTACTTCATGATTAAAGATTCCATGTTTACAAATATAAGCAAATAAATCTGCTGCAATAACTTCTGACCAAATATACGCGTAATATGATGCTGCATGAGAATTATCAGCAAATGGTAAAAAGTTCATTTCAAAATAATTTTCAGGTGCATAAGCAATATGTTTCAAAACTTTTTTATGCAATTTTTCAATAATATGATGCACATCATCTGTTGGCTCTTGACACAAATTAAGCGCAATTAAACTTAAGAAAAGTTGTTGCATAAATTTTCCTGATCGACCAAATTTTTCACGAGCAATTAACTGTTCAATTGATGCACGATTCAATGATGCACCAGTACGTAAATGATGACTTAATGCTTGAAGAATTTCTGGTTGCAACGTCCAATGTTTTAAAACTTCTGATGGCACTTTTACAAAATCATAGGTCACTTGATTTCCAGAAAATTGTGAAAATCTCGTTGCTCCAAAAATATTGTGCAAAGCATATCCCATTTGAGAAAATAAATTTTGCAGATCAGTAAAAGTTAAAAGTGAAGTTTGATTTTTTTCATATTGTATATGACCAACAATCACACAAGCGCCTACGCATGGAATGCTGCAATCATCACGAATGGCAGGAATTACCATCATTTGTTGCATTCCTTCATCACGTTTTGTTTCTCGAGCATATAAATCAAAAAATATATACCCCAACACACCTTGATGTTTCATAGAACGAACACGATAACAAATAATATCTGGAGCCCATAAATTTTGCATATCTTGCAATTCAAATTCAATATGAAAGAATGTACTCAACTGTTGTAACATTATTGGCAAAACATGATACAGCGGAAAATATTCACTAATCTGTGCATCATCCACTTTAAAATGTTTTTTTTGATATGCAGCCATGACAAAATCTTGATCCCATGGTTGCATTTTTTTGTCAGAATTTAATACCACAGATGCAGGCAAATGTCTCATCATACAAGCAAATTC
>JAGOPI010000005.1 GCA_017992075.1 Candidatus Babeliales bacterium | reverse complement strand
TTTCACTTGATCCTCAAGCAACACAACGACGTGGAGCACAACCTGATGTTGTTGTGCAACTTTCATATCAAGACATAAAAGTTGAAGACATTTTATCACTACAATCAGAACTTAATTTGCACAGCACTGCACTTGAAGCTGCTTATTTAATTGCTGCAAAATTTCATGATGATTGGCTGCAAGCGCTGCTTGAACAAGGACATAATGCAAAAGAATTTGCTGAACAAATTGGCGCACATCCTGAATCCATTGCAGCACTGTATCGAAAATTAAAACGCATTGAACGATTTCCATTTTTTGTACCAAAATTACCAAGAAATCAATCAGTGATCGATCGATTAATAGAATACATTCAAAAAGATGTTCATGTTGTTATCGAATTTGGAAATTATACTTCAACTTTTTGTTATTTGCTTATGGCCAACGTAATTACTCGACGAATTCATCATGAATACGTTGCAAAAACTGAAAAATATTTAGGTAGTCAAAAAGCAGGTGATGAACCAAAGCAACTCATGATTGTGATCGAAGAAGCACACAAATTTTTAAATCCGATTGCAGCATCGCAAACTATCTTTGGAACCATTGCGCGCGAAATGCGAAAATATTACGTTACACTGTTTGTAATCGATCAGCGCCCTTCAGGTATTGATACTGAAGTTTTGTCGCAAATTGGAACCAAAATTATAGCGCAGTTAAGTGATGAAAAAGATTTACAAGCAGTTCTTATGGGTACACCAAATGCAAATACGCTTCGAGCAGTTTTAGGATCACTCGATACCAAAAAACAAGCACTGCTGTTAGGACATGCAATTACGATGCCTATGGTGGTTGAAACTCGAACCTATGATGAAATTTTTTACACTGCTATGCAAAGTGAATTAAGCCTACGACCTATAGAACAAGTTATTCAAGAACTGTTTTAATTTTTTTAAAATCAGATCAAATTTAAAAAAACTGTTGTGAAGCAATAATCAAAATTTATAAGCTATTTTAAAAAATAAGCTATTTTAAAAAAATTAAGGAATTTTTATGAAAAATTTAAAAAGAATCATTTTATTTTGGTCTATTTTAACTTGCAATATCACCTTACCATCAGATGTAGAGTATATTGACACTGAATATGAAGAACCTATTATCGATAAAAAAGCAAAAATGAAATACACGGGTATGCGATATCGAACAGAATCCGTTAAAGTACCTGAAGAAATATCACAAGAAAATTTAGAACGCGAAGAAAAATTAAAAAAATTTAGACAACAAGATAAAGCTGCTAAAAAAATTCAAACCGAGTGGCGTTTGAGAAAAAAATCAATACCTATAAATTTAAAACTCCTTGATAATGTCAAACTATCTGAAAATAATAATATTATAAAAAATAAATTACGCTTTGTGGAAGATATTGAAAATGTAGCTAATAAATCATATCCAAAGTTTAAAGAATTAATTTGTACGTCAGACTATTTAACCAAAACTGATTGGCTTTATCAATTTATCGAAGCTGTAGAAAATAAAACAATTTTTGAAAAAAATACAGATGGCAAAATTAATCCTGAAAAATTCACTCCGGAATTTGAAAAAGAAATTGCAAATCCAGATGATTGGCTTAATAATAAAATTATCCAATATTTACCTGAATTTCATAACGCTGTTTACCAGATTTTCATTTTTCAAGCTGTTGAACAAATTGCACACTACAAAATTTCTTGGGCTGATGCCGTTTCAATTCCTGCACCCAAAGGTCATGACTCATTTCAAGAAAAAGACACACCGCTATACCCAAAAGCATATAAATTCTGGGATTTGTCTGGTCGGATTAAATTCAATGAATTTCATTCAATTCTTGGCAGAATTTTTTGCAATGTTTTCAGAGAAGATCCAGAACGTTTTCAAACATTACACTTGCTTACATTGATAAGAATAAGTCCTTATGAAACACTTGCTGAAGATTCTAAATCGATTACAAAAAGATATAATCTTTATATATTAGATAAAAAGGCTGATCAAGTCGATATTACATATAATCCAGATGGTTCATTTATTTCTGAAGATGCTGCTATACAAAAAGCAATAACAGAAAAAAGCAAAGATAGTGATTTTATCACTATCAAATTTTTGACGACATTGCAAAATTATTTTGATAATCTAGGACTTGAATTTTCACCTGAAGAAGAAACGCTCAAATCATTAATTGGCGACGAATATCTAGAACCATTTGATGATCAAAGTAAATTTTTACAAGATCATATCAACTGGGCATCATCAGCACGACAAACATTTTACCTGGGACAATTAATTTTTGATAAAAGTTTAACAGCCTTTGATGCACTTGGTGGTCAAGACTGGCTTAAAAAACAACCAAAGGATATGCAAGAATATTTGACCAATTACATCGAAAAAATTAAAAACAGTCCAAAAATCAAACGCTTTAAACAAAAAGATCTTCAAGGAAAACCTGTTCATGCAAAAAAAATATGAAAAAATGCAAAACCAATCAAGAAATTTACATAGAGATTTATCCAGCCAATTGTGATTTATTTTTATTTCTCACTTGCGCAAAAAATATCAGTTCGGTATAAAAATAGATAACTACCTTTTTATTATCTGGATCCTAAACTTGATTTAGGATCCAGATAGCAAAAAAAGTTTTTTTCCTTAAGGATATATCTATGACAACAAATCAAAATCCATTCGAACTGTTAGAAAAATATTGTCAAAATATCACAAAACTTGCACAACAAGGCAAACTTGATCCTGTGATCGGACGACATGAAGAAATTCGCAGAGTTATTCAAATTTTATCTCGTAGAACAAAAAACAACCCCGTTTTAATTGGTGACCCTGGCGTTGGAAAAACGGCGATTGTTGAAGGAATTGCGCAACGAATTATCAACAATGATGTTCCTGAAAGTTTAAAAAACAATCAAATTTTTGCACTCGATATGGGTGCACTTATGGCTGGCACAAAATACCAAGGTGAATTTGAAGAACGCATCAAAGGAATTTTAAAATCAATTGAAGATGCTGGCGATCATGTTATTTTATTTATCGACGAATTGCACATGCTGGTTGGTGCAGGATCAACGGGCGGCGGCATGGATGCATCAAATCTTTTAAAGCCAGCTCTTGCTCGCGGTCAACTTCATTGCATTGGCGCTACAACAATTAAAGAGTATAAAAAATATATAGAAAAAGATGCAGCACTTGAACGACGTTTTCAAAAAGTTTTAGTTGAAGAACCAAGCATAGAAGATGCAATTTCGATTCTTCGAGGACTCAAAGAAAAATATGAACTGCATCATGGAATCAAAATTACAGATGCTGCGCTTGTGCAAGCAGTACTTTTATCTTCAAAAAATATTCCTGATCGATTTTTACCCGATAAAGCAATTGATTTAGTAGATGAAGCTGCATCTATGGTCAAAATGGCTATTGAATCAAAACCAGAACAACTTGATCAAATGGAACGCAAAATTCGCCAACTTGAAATTGAAAAGGTTGCACTTACCAAAGAAAAAGACAACAAAGCCTCACAACAACGTCTTGCTGATCTAGGCACTGAACTTGAAACACTTAAAAAACAACATCAAACATTGCTTGGTCAATGGAAATCAGAACGAGAACCACTTGAAAAAATGCAACAAATCAAAGAAAAAATTGAACTTGCAAACTATGAATTTTTACAAGCTGAACGTATGGGTGATTTTGCTCGAGCATCAGAAATTAAATATGGCAAAATAGTGCAACTTGAAAAAGAACTGGGTGTGCAACAAGAAAAATTGAAAAAAAGTGGTTTTAATTTACTCAAAGAAGAAGTTACCGAAGAAGATATTGCAAAGGTTTTATCACGATGGACCGGCATTCCTGCAGCAAAATTGCAAGCTTCAGAATCTAAAAAACTTTTAGATATGGAAAACATACTCAAACAGCGCGTGATTGGTCAAGATCAAGCTATTGAAAAAATTGCACATGCAATTCAAGTACATCGTGCTGGACTGACCGATCCTCATAAACCGATCGGTTCATTTCTATTTCTCGGGCCAACAGGTGTTGGAAAAACTGAAGTTGCAAAAACTTTAACTGATTATTTGTTCAATGATGAACAAAAATTAATTCGCATCGATATGTCAGAGTATATGGAAAAACATGCTGTATCACGATTAATAGGATCACCTCCTGGCTACGTTGGACATGAAGAAGGCGGACAACTTACAGAGGCTGTACGAAAAAATCCATACAGTGTAATTTTATTTGATGAGATTGAAAAAGCGCATCCTGAAGTTTTTAATATTTTCTTACAAATTTTGGATGATGGAAGATTAACCGATGGTCAAGGTCGCACGATTAATTTTAAAAATTGCGTTATCATTATGACCTCAAACATAGGCTCAGAGTTAATTTTACAATCAAAAAAAATTGATGAAAAAGTAAAAAATGAAATTGAAAAACAACTGCATAAAGTTTTTCGTCCTGAATTCTTAAATCGAATCGATGATATTGTAATATTTAATATGCTTGATGAAAAAATAATCAAAAATATTGCAAAATCACATCTACAACATTTTGAAAAACGTCTTGCAAACAAAGATATTAAAGTCAGTATTTCAGATGCAGTTCTTGATTTTATTGCTCGTGAAGGATTTGAAGCTGAATTTGGTGCTCGACCATTAAAACGTGCAATTCATCACAATATTATTGTACCAACATCACAATTTTTACTTGCACATCCAGAAACTAAAACAATCAAAATTGATTTAAAAGATGATAAAGTTACGATTTCTCAATAAATTTTATTAAAAAGGGAACTCATGAAAGATAAAATACTGATAATTTCTTTATTTTTATTTCAATGTTGCTGCGCAGAAACATTATCAGTAGAAACAGGTGGAGCTCCACGACCAGGAGGATCATATTACAGTCAAGCATTATACGTTAATCACCCTCGCGAAATTTTATTTATTGCAGGACAACTTCCAATCGATCCTGCAACAAATACTGTCATTATGGATCCTGTACTTGCAACAAGACAATGCATGCTCAATATTCAAGCACTTTTATCCAATGCTGGAATGGATTTTTCTAATGTTAAAAAAGTAATTATAGCAACAACCATTTCAGATACGATCATCATTCGAGATATTTGTGCAGAATATGCTTCATTTTTAACAGCTCCATATCCAACCCTTTCGGTTATTGGTGTTGCATTTTTACCTTTAGGATCTGTTGTAGGAATTGAAGGAATGGCAGTATCATAAAATAAAAAATCCCGAAATTAAGTTCGGGATTTTTAACAATCACTAAAATTTATTTTTTATTGCTCTTTTATTTTTTTGGTAAATATTTTAAACCGTAAATCGCCAAATCTTTTTCTTCAACAGTTCCTGGTGCTTTCATCATTGCATCATGACCTTTTTGTGTTTTTGGAAATGCAATCACATCACGAATTGATTTGCTTTGCGTCATTAACATAATGATGCGATCAAGACCTAAAGCTAATCCACCATGTGGTGGACATCCCATTTCTAAAGCTGTTAAAAGTGCACCAAATTTTTCTTGCATTTTAGCTTCATCAAGTCCTAAAAATGCAAACATTTTCTTTTGAAAATCAATATTTGAAATTCGAATAGATCCACCACCAAGTTCAAAACCATTGAGCACAACATCGTATGCACGTGCTTTAATTTCATCAAGCGGTTTATCTTCCCAATCTGCTTGCGGACTGGTGAACGGATGATGCACTGAATTCCAAGATTTTGAATCTTTATCATATTCAAACAATGGAAAATCAGTAACCCAACAAAATTTAAACTCTTGTTCATCAATCAACTTTAATTCTTGCGCCATTGCACAACGTAAACGACCAAGAAGTGTCCAAGCTTCTTGATACGGCCCTGCAATTACAAACAACACATCGCCAGCTTTTGCTGTAGGAATAATTTTTTGAATTTGTGTTAAAAAATCTGCAGGCAAAAATTTTGAAACAGGAGATTCTGCTTGCCCTTGTTCATTAAAGCGAATCCACAAAAGCCCTTTTGCTCCAAACTGCATTGCTTTTGTTACCCAACCATCAAGCTCAGAACGTGTAAAATCTTTTCCAGAAACATGAATTGCGCCAATTTTACCACCCTGTAGTAAAACAGTTTGTAAAAATTTCAATTCTGTTTTTTCAAAAACTGTGCTTAAATTTTGAATTTTTAAATCATAACGAAGATCAGGCTTATCTGATCCATACCATGCAAATGCATCATCATAGGCAATACGTTCAAACTTTGAAGGAATATCAACATTAATCGCTTTTTTAAATAATTGCGATAACAATTTTTCAATCATGCTCATAATGTTTTCTTCTGAGATAAAGGACATCTCTACGTCAATTTGTGTGAATTCTGGCTGACGATCTGCACGTAAATCTTCATCACGAAAACAACGAGCAATTTGATAATAACGATCAAAACCTGACGCCATCAAAAGTTGTTTGTACATTTGTGGTGATTGTGGCAAAGCATAAAAATGATGTTGATGTACACGAGATGGAACTAAATATTCTCGAGCACCTTCAGGAGTATTTTTGGTCAAAATTGGAGTTTCAACTTCTAAAAATCCATTATTTCTAAAATATTCACGAACTAAAAATGAAACCTCACTGCGCAAATGAAACGTATCAAACATTTCATT
This sequence comes from Candidatus Babeliales bacterium, assembly GCA_017992075.1. Classification (GTDB taxonomy): domain Bacteria; phylum Babelota; class Babeliae; order Babelales; family Chromulinivoraceae; genus JACPFN01. The sequence goes on along the minus strand of JAGOPI010000005.1, from coordinate 33,490 downwards.
GCGACGAAGATCAAGATATCGATAGGTTAAGCGTGTTTCTTCTTCAACATCAACCGTTTCATTAATCATGAACGGTAATGCAATTGATTTATTTAAAATTTCAAGTGATTTTACTTGAAGCTCAAATGCTCCAGTTTTCATATCATGATTTATTAATTTTTGATCACGAGCAACAACCAATCCGGCAACAGCAATCACAAATTCAGAACGCAAACTATGTGCTAATTCATGTGCAGTTTTATCAAAATCCGCATTAAAAACAATCTGCATCAATCCTTCACGATCACGCAAATCAATAAAAATTAATCCACCATGATCTCGACGACGATGTACCCATCCAAGCAAAGTAATTTCTGTACCAACATTTTGTTGATTAACTAAACCACAATAGGTTGTTCTTTGTTTCATGAATTTTTCTCGATTTAAATTAGAAGAAGTATGCAACGCCAACGTTACCAACGTAACCAATATCACAACCGGTTACTTCATCATATTTTTTAATAATAGTTCCAGCCATATCTTTGTAATGCTGACCAGGCAACAGTACACCAAAATATCCAGCTAATTTCCATTTTTCATAGAATAATGCTGAAAACTCAGTTGTAAGTTCAGTACCAATAAAATTACTTGATTGCTCTGTTGAAGTGATAAGATCATACCATTCTGTTTCATTATTTAAAGACACTTTTCTTTTTGAAGTTGGGAAATGTGCAGTCTCTGGCGACCAGTAAGCAATAATATTTTGCACAATATTAACACCATGCCGCTTCAAAGCTTGAACGTTCCAATCAAGACGAGTTCCAATAAATGCAATATTGGTCATTTCGTTAACAGAATCGCTTTGCAACACAGTATTTACGTTTTTACCAAACAACACATCATTTGGAAGTTTAACATTAAATCGTGGAACCCCTTGGTTAAAAAGCACTAAATGACGTAAACGCTTACCACTGTACACGGATTGAATTGGAATGAATGCTGTAAACGGTTCATTGAGCAATTGTTCTTGAGTTAATTTATTAATATCTTCTTGCGGCTCAATAAATCCTGATGCATAACCAACACCAAAAGAAGCATTAAAAATTTTAGGAACAAAATTATAAGTTGCATCACCAACGAAGAAATATCCTGAAGCAATGCGTCGTTGTGCTGGGCGAAAACGATCATAAGCATTGTAAAGATTTATTGCTGGACTTCCTGAAATAGTACCGATTAATTTTCCATTTTCTGATCGATCTTTTGGAGATGCTGCAACAATTGAGGCTGCGCTTGAAGTAATTGTCGCCAAAGTAGGCTTTAAAGTTGTTGAAGGATCTGTTGTATATACTTTAGTATACTGCTCAATTAAAACTCCATCACTATTTTTTACAATTTTTGTTTTATTGCGATCCCAAGGTTTAATGTCAAGCTCGCCAAAGTTTTGTGCAACTTCAAATCCCCAGCTCACTTTACCTGCAGCACCTTCAATTGCAATACCCACAGTTGTCAAATAAGAATCTTCATCATTTACAAATTCTAATGAATCTTGATCTGGAGCGTTTTGATTAACAATGTATGGTTCAAAATCAATGCGATGACTTGATCCATCCCAAACACAAATATCACTGCGAAGTGCCATTAAATATGATTGACGACCTACGCCACGCTTAGGACAAGCATTGCCAAGTTCATTAGCTCGAATAATTTCTTCAGTTTCACTTAATGACGTTTGTTTATTTTCAAGTAATGCAGCATAAATATCTACAACGAATCTGTCTGCCACTGGATTAAAACTAAATAAAACTGCTGGAGCATATTGATCAACTGATGACCCTGGAGCAAAACCTAAGAATCCAAGAGCATCGTACGCTGCACCCAATGCAATACCGCGACCAACCTGATAAGGAATTAAACCAATTTGAACATAATTATTACGTTCATCAATTTCACCAAGTCGCACTTTTAACCAAGATTCACGCATCCATAATAAATGTTTGTTGGTTGCAGTTCCTTTAACATCAAATTTTGTATTTGAAATAGTTACTGAACTTGTATCATTTTTTACATCAGTAACACTGCCCCATTTAAAACGAAATCGTAAAGTGTCATAAAACATCAAGCGAGGCTCTTCAGCATCACCTTGTGAAATCATAGACCATAAGTCAAAAGTTGTTCGAATAAAAAATGTAGAATCTGTTGCAATATTTGCATTTAAAAAATTCATATTATTGGCAAAAAATGTTTCATTATTTACTTTACCACCAATATCAACCGTTAAATTATCAGCTTTAAATTGAATTTTATCAGGCTTATCATTTTTTTTATTTTTCTTCGTTTTGTTTACCGTTTTTTGTATTTCAACAACTTCTTTTTTTACAGCCGTATCAAGTGCTGCAACTAAATTAGTTGATTGCGCCTCAGGAGCAACAACTGCATCACTTTCTTTCAAATCAAGAGCTAAAAGATTAAGGGCTGAAAAAAACAGAACAAATATTATTCTATTTGTATGTGAGAAGAAAAATTTCATATGAATTATCCAACGAAAAAAGAATCTTAAAAGAATTAACTACTACAAATGTCTGTTTACAGCATTCATGAAATTGCTGTTTTTGTCAAACAAGAATCGGTATACACAAGGCTTTATTGCAAGTTTACAATTTTTAAAAAACATAGGACAACGCAATGTCGCAAATAAAAACAGAACTGTCTCCAATTTTAGCCTTATGTTCACGTAAATACGTACCTTTCAAAGAATGATAATAAGAACCTGGCAAAAGCATTCCTGCATATCCAGATAATTTTAAATTGTGAATAATATCCATAGAAAGTTCAACGTTAATTTCAGTACCCAAATAATCTCCAATTTCCAAAAATTTTGAAGAATCTTTTATTGAATTTAGATTTAAAATTTTAGGAACTTCAGGTGACCAATAACCAATAATATTTGGCGCGATTAAAAGTTTATGATCTTTCCAAGCCTGAACATGCCATGCAAGACGAGTACCAACAAACGCAATGTTAGTTGTAGAATCAAGCGTATCAGTAACTAAAGGCTGTGTTGAATTTTCTACGGGACTAGATACTTCTGGTGCTGCAACGGTATAACGCGCAATTCCTTGGTTAAACATAATTAAATTACGAATTCGGGTTCCAGAATATTGAGACTGAACTGGTGCAAAACCAGTATAATCTTGATGTAAAATTGCATCTAAATTTGCATGATTTAAATCAGTTCGCTGATGAGGATACCCTGAAAAATACCCCACGCCCAAACCACCTGTTAAAAAATCTTTAACATATTCGTAAGCAACGTCACCCACAAAAAAGTACCCTGTTAAATTAAATTTTTCTTCAGGGCGAAATCGTGTTAAACCATTGTATAAATTTGGCCCAATTTCTTTTCCATTTTCTAAAGAAGTTTTTGGCGAAGCATTCACATAGTATGCATTTGTTGTTGTTGCATCAACTAATGTTGCAGTAGGATCTAAAGGATTTTTATCATATATTTTTGTATATTGCTCAGCAATTTCACCTTGAGCGTTACGAACAAAGGTTATTTGATTTCGATCCCAAGGTTTAATGTGCGCTTCACCAAAATTGCGTGCACACTCAAAACCCCAGCTTACTTTGCCATATTCAGCTTCAACGGCAAGACCTGCAGTTGATAAATCAGAAGAAATGTCATGAGTAAATTCTAAATTTCTGTCAGGCGCATACAAATGCATCACATACGGCTCAACTATTATTTTTTTCTTTATTGAAGCATCTTCAATCGTCACCTTTCCATCAAGTGCCACAATAAAAAATTTTCCATTAACACCGCGCATTTTGCATCCAGCGCTAATATCTGAGCCACGAATTTTTTCATAAATTTCATTTAAAGAGTTTTGCTGATTATCAATAAGAGCAACGTAAGAATTAATTACAGTTGACGGAACAGGATTTAAACTAAATAAAATTCCAGGAGCATATTCATCAATCGCAAATCCTGCATTAAATCCTAAAAACCCTGGCGCATCATACGCAGCACCTAAACTAAGTCCACGACCAAGCTGATAAGGAATTAATCCTATTTGAATATAATTACTTTTATGAACAGGATCTGAGCCTAACTCTATTTTAATCCAACCTTCTCGCATCCACAATAAATGCCTATTAAGCCTTGTGCCTTTAATTGTTTGTGGAATATCGACAAGCGTTAAAGTTTTATTAAATATTGCAGATTCTGCTGCCGAACCCCAAGAATAACGAAATCGTAAATCAGTATAAAAACTTAATCGAGAAATATGAGCACTTTGATAATCTTTATGCAAAAATGATGAATTGGCAGAATCTTGAGCATTTAAATTTCGCAAATCACCATAATCTGCATGGAAATAAAAATCTGTTGTTGATAAAACATAAAAAACTTCATCTTCTCCAACAGCAGAATTTAAAACATTAATATTTGTTCCACTATAAAATTCATCAACTGAAACTCCATGTAATTTTAATCGAAAATTGTCATTAAAATTCCAAGTTCCTAACGCAACAAGATTTGAAAAATAAAAAAAATAAGCAACAAAAATAGATCTGAAAAAATCAGACAGTAAACGTAAAAATTTCATATTTAATTCTTTATAACTCGCGAATGGTAGCAAAATTGTGCAACGATAGAATTTGTAATACTATCCACAAAAAGCAACAAACTGTCAAAATAAATCAATGAAAAAAAATAAAAACAAAAGGATTTTTAATGACAAAAAAAAGGACTCTTATTGGTGCTCATGTGTCAATTTCTGGTGGCTTTGATCGGGCAATTTTACGCGGCGAAAAAATTGGTGCCAATTGTATTCAAATCTTTACAAAAAGTAATCGTCAGTGGAAATCTAAAAAAATTTCTGATGAAGATATTGCAAAATTTATTGCGCAACAAAAAAATTCAAACATTAAAATAGTTGCGGCCCATGCATCATATTTGATCAATCTTGGATCATCAACATCATCAGTTGTTGAAAAATCTATCAATGCTTTAATTGATGAATTGCAACGTTGCGACATACTCAAAATTCCATTTTTAATTCTTCATCCTGGAACGATGCATGACAAAGATGAAGAACAATCACTCTTATTTATTGCCAAAAATATCAATACTGTACTGAAAAAAGCAAAACCTCAACATGTTACCCTTTTGCTTGAAACTATGGCAGGTCAAGGATCAACCGTTGGAAATAAATTTGAACAACTTGGATTTATTTTTTCACACATTACACAAAAAAAACATGTCGGCGTTTGTGTTGATACGTGTCATATTTTTGCGTCAGGATACGTTTTTGACACGCCTGCAACATATAAAAAGTTATGGCACGACTTTGATGAAACAATTGGTTTAAAAAAATTAAAAATGTTTCATATCAATGATTCAAAAAAAGATGCTGGCTCGCGCGTTGATCGTCATGAACATATCGGTGAAGGTATGATAAAGCCGGCAGCTTTCAAGCTTTTAATGCAAGATACAAAATTTAAAAAAATTCCAAAAATTTTAGAAACACCTAAAAGTGCAGACGAAGTAAGCGATGACATAAAAAATATTAAAATATTGCAACGATATTCTGAAAAATAAAAATCGATGGTGGAATGCGCCCCCTAACCATCATGAGTAACGCGCCACCATCGACAATAAGCAGTTCTCCAACCATACTACCTTACTATCAAAACAAGGAAGGAGAGACAGTGTTATGATAACTCTCATTTTCAATAAAACAAAAATATTTTATTTTAATTCTTCAACAACAACAAAAAAGAGCCTTTTAACAGGCTCTTAATTATAAATTGCAACAAAAAAAACAAAGACAACAAGTTAAACAGCAACCTCAGTAATATGTTGAACAACATCGCCCTCTTTCCAGTCAGAAAAACCATCAATGCTAAATGCACAATCGCTTCCTTCTGAAACAGAATTAACCTTTGAACGATCTTTTTGAAGTGTTTTGATAACACCACGACCAATAATTTCTTTACCACGTAAAATTTTAACTTTACCACCTTGAAGCAACGTGCCACTTTCAACGCCAGCACCAGCAACAATACCGATAGTTTTAATTCTAAATATTGCTTTCACGCGAGCTTGACCAAGTTGTTTTTCTTCAATTTTTTTAACACGGCTATTAATAACGGCTTCTTTTGCATCATCTAAAAGTTGATAAATAATATCAAACGTTTTTATCACTGCACCTTTTTTTGCAACAGATTGTGCAGCTTTGTGAACTTTAACGCCAAGTCCATAAATAATTGCTTTAGTTGTAAGTGCTAACTCAACATTGTTTTCACTAATATCACCAACACCAAAATCGATCACGCGAATTTTTTCAGCTTGCGCTAGATTTAATTTGGCAATACTAGTTAATAACGCTTCTTTTGATAGCAATGTATTTGCTTTCAAAATTACATTAATTCCACCATCGCCTTCATGCACTTGACCTTCTTGGCCAATTTTTACTGCATCTGCAGCAATAGGACGAATGATTTGTTTTTGATGTTTCTTTACCGCATCAGCATCTGCAGCAAATTCAAAAATGTCACCTGGTTGTGCAAGTTCTGAAAAACCTGCGATTAATGCTGGCACCGATGGTCCTGCACATTCTAAATTTTTACCTGCAAAATTTTTAATTGAACTTACTTTACCTGAAGAATTTCCACAGACAAAATGATCTGCTCGACAAATAGTTCCACGTTGTAAAATTACTGTAGCAACAGCACCACGACCATGTTCCATTTTAGATTCTAAAACAAATCCTCGCGCAGGATCTTGTGAATTAGTTTTCAAATCAAGCATATCCGCTTGTAAACGAATTACTTCCAGTAAAGCGTCAACTCCATCACCTGTTTTTGCAGAAACAGGAATACAGGGTGTTTGTCCACCCCAATCATCAGGCAATAAACCTTGATCAGCTAATTGACTCTTAACAATATCAATGCGATCTTTCGAAACTTTATCAATTTTGTTTAAAGCAACAACGGTTGTTGCACCAAAGCTATTTATAGTTTTAATACATTCAATTGTTTGGGGCTTAATTCCATCATCAAGCGCAACAATTAAAACAACTAAATCAGCCAACAAAAGACCACGTTCACGCATTAAAGAAAACGCTTCGTGGCCAGGAGTATCAACAAATACTAAATTTCCATGTTTGGTGGTTACTTCGTATGCAGCAACTTGTTGCGTAATTCCACCTTTTTCACCTTCAGCAACACGAGATTTTCGAATGTAATCAAGCAGTGATGTTTTACCATGATCAACGTGTCCGACAACAACAACAGTTGGCAGTCGACGTTCAGTTCCAGAAGAGTTTTTTGCTTCCAAAACACGCTCTAAAGCATCATCAGTGTTTTTACGAACTTCTTCAAATTCAACATTAAGATGTTGCAACAACTTTATAATTTGATCTTTTTTTACAACTTGATTTTTATTTGCAAGAATACCGCGTTTAAGAAGTTGGACAATTAAATCAGTAACGGAACATTTTAAACGTTGCGCTAAATCACCAACGGTCATATCTTGAACAATCACTTTTTCTTGAGCAGCAAGACCATGCTTAAATATTTTTCCTGAATCAACAGGATTGAATCGTTTTTTTAAATACTCAACTTGCTCATCTGACAAAACGAAATTCTCATCGTAGACGCCAGCCTTGCGATCTTTAAGCACACGAATAATTTCGTTAATTGAAACACCAAACTGCACAAAAAAATCTTTGATTCGCATTAAAATATAACTTTACGGTAAAATTTTTAAATTTCTGACCCTAAGCCAACTTCTTCAAGGCCTTCACCTGAAGAAACCAACTCAATATCTATCCCCAAAAGTTCTGAGGCTAGGCTAATATTTTGACCCATTTTTCCAATTGCTAAAGCACGCTGATCTTCACTCACCCATGCTCGAGCTTTATGTTCATCTTGAATTTCAACTTTATTTACTTCTGCTGGACGTAGCGCTAAAGCTACCAATTCTTCTTTAGAATGACCCCAGGAAAAAACATCAATTTTTTCGCCGTTTAATTCTTTTAAAATTGGTTTGATTCTGCTACCGCCAACTCCAATACATGTTCCAACTGGATCAATGTTTGGATCATTTTGTGAAACAATAATTTTGCTTTTATATCCAGCGCGTCTAGCAACAACTTTTACTTCGATCAACTTGTCATAAACTTCAGGAATTTCAAGTTTAATTAACTGAACTAAAAAATCTCCTGATGCACGATCAAGAATCAATTGACCATTGCTGCGATAATCTTGATGAACAACTTTTAAAAGTGCGCGAATAGGGCGGCCAGGGATATATTTTTCACCAGGAATGGAAAGCGATGTTGGTAAAAATGCTAATGTATCGCGAACTGTAACCAAGGTCCCTGCTGGATCGTGCTTATGAATAACACCTTGTACAATTGCGCCTTGCTTATCCTTAAATGCATCATAAATACTTAAAGCTTCAACATCCTTTAATTTTGTTGCAATAATTTGACGGGCTTTTAAAATTTCAACGCGTCCAATAGGTTCTTCAAACACTATCCAAATTTTATCGCCAGCTGAAACACCTTTTTGCAAGGTAAGAGCTTTTTTTGATGAAATTTCAAGTATTGGATTTTCAACAGAAGCTACGACTGTTTTTTCAGCTTCAATGCGCAAAGTTTCGGTTTTTTTATCAATAACTACTCTCAAGATTGCATCAGGATATTTTTTGAGATATGCAGCAAGAATACCTTCGCAAATGATATTTTGAAGTGATGCCTGATCTAGGCCTTTTTCGTCAACAAGTTCAGCAATAACTTTATACAGCATTTTTAAACAAGAACCCCGATTTTGAAATTATAATTTTTTAAGTATTTGATTTTTGAAAGCAGAACATACAACATCATAACAAAAAAAATAAAAATGAAAAGCAAAAAGATACCACCCTCCGTTGTCGTTTATTAATCTTCATTCTTTTTATAAAATTATTAATTTTATTAGTAATAGGTGAACCTGTTTTATGTGGATAACTTTTTTTGAAAAGCCATTTTTTGGCGAGCTAATCAGTTTTTTTATGTTTGAATCTATGTGGATAACTGGTGGATAACTATGGGGATAACTTTTCAATGAAGGTTAATTTGTCGCTCTAGATCGATACTTTCGTTTTTCGATAGCGACAAAAGTGTGATTCATGGCTGTTGTTTAGATTTTTCGTGAGGATAGGGTGGGTAAATTATCCACCATTTATCCACCACTTATCCACCACTTATCCACCACTTATCCACATGAAAATATTTTTATCCAAGGATGTATTTTGTGAGTAAATAACTCCAATTGTTAGAAAGTGCAAATGGAGATTTTAAATAGTTGTGTGCTATCGAATGTTCTGGAAAATAGATAGAAATTCCTTGTGCTCTGCGTAATTTTTGGCCAACGCGATTTTCAATAACCATTTTTGAAATAATAGATAATCCTTGTTGTAAAGTTTGAGAAAGATTTGATTGAAGGCTGCCTTCTAACGATTTGTTGTGTAATGTTATATGTTGAATATGTTTGAGTAAGTTTGAATAAAAATCACCAAGATCAATATAGCTTGGCTCATCAAAACAGGTGCAAAATTGAGTTGATTTACATTTACGAAGCATGTTGGATACGCTGTAATTACTTTGATTTGATAGTGCTTGTGTAAGAAGTATTGCTACTTGATTAACATTTTTTTCAAGATCGCCTGCATGAGAAAGATCAAGTGCTGAAAAAGTATAATCATTGATGATTTTTTGATAGGTCTGTTCGTAAGCGACAACAATATGTTTTGCAAATTCTTCTGGTGGTAGCGAGTTGTTTAAAAAAGGTTTGAATAAAAGTTCATAATTTTGACCAGTACCGTACACAACTTCTTGAGATGTTATCATAAAATGAGCATATTTTTGCACAATTGAAGAAATTTCAATCATTGACATTAGACATGCATCAAAAACAACAAGATCTAGTTTTTTGTTGTTTAAAAACTTACAGGAAATCTCTTTGAGAGCAAAATCAAGATCACTATTTGAAATATAGCTTCTAAAAGTATCATCAAAACAAATGCCACGTTTTCCATCTGTTGGTAAAAAGTTTGCAGTAATTTGTGAGAGCAGTGTCATGTAACTAATGCCACGATCGATTTCAAGCATATTATCTGTTGGATTACAGTAAAAAAGATCACATGGATTAATTGTTTTTGTGAAATTTGGATCGATTGCTGCAGACCCATGATTCCAAAAAACTAAAGCGTAATTATCAGCTGGATAGTGCGTGATACCCCAATTAACGCAATCAATAAGAGTTTGAGGGTTGCCGCTATTCAGTTTTGTTGAGGGGCTGATTTCATCCTGAACTAAAATTCTTCGTCCTTTTTTAACAATGTAACGCTTTGTTGGATTTAAATATCCTGGAGTGTTGAGTTGAACGATGATATTGATATTTTCATTAGATCCGATTTGCTCCATTTGTTTTAAATTTTTCCATGCAAAATAATGTAAATCGTTATCTGCTGCCATATAAACGATGACGGTCCAGGATTTTTTTGGATTGATAGAACGAATTTCAAATAAATCAGTTTCATGAATCGTGCTGCATAATTCTTCTGTTTGAGCTTCTGTAATTAATTCAATAATTTCTTCTTTTGTAATCAGTCGATCATCAAATCGTGCATGAAGTGGTGCATTAAGATTTATGAATAATGCGCTGGTGAAAATGATTGAAGAGATGTTTAATTTTGTAATTACGTGCTTCATACAAACCCTTTTTTTTGAAGTAAAAAAATAACATAACGCTATCGTTATGTTTAGGAAGGTATGAGAGTTTTTGGTTGAAAGGCAACGGTTTTTGACCATTTTGCTTGAAAGAGCCATATAATAACCGCTGTTATTCCAAAGCTGAGTTGAAAATCTAAAAATAAAATATACCAAGGATTGTATGTAATTATGAGTAGCGTTGTTAAGGTTAAAGCATGAACGCTTGAGTATTGAAATTTATTAATTTTGCTGATGATTTGTAGCATGATCATGCATAAAGCTCGCAAAAATGAAATACTTGGAATGCTCATTTCAAAATAGATAAGCATAAGTGCTGCGCCAATGATATAACGATAAAAATGTTGAATACGTATGTAATGAAAAAGTGCCATAAAAAGTCCGAAAAGAGTTACTAAATGAATACCAGATCGCGCCATATGATGTGCAATGCCCCAGTACAAAGATTGATGTTGAATTGTAACGCTTTCAATTGATTTTTCTCGTTTTCCTAAAAACAAAGGATTGAATAAATTAATAGTGTTTGTATGCAAAAGGGCGCAAAATTGATCAGAAACTTTTGCAAATAAAGATCTGTCTTTATAGTTATTGATTAAAATTTTTTCAGATGTGATAAATGTTGTTGCCCAAATTCCCTCCTTGATTAAATATTTTTGATATTCAGAGTCGGAATTGGGTTGTTGCAAAATAGCTTTATAGATAGTAATGCTTTGTCCTTCAAAAAACTTTAAAGCACGACGTGCTGTTAAAGTGCATACTATTTTTTTTGATTCATGAATTGTTCCTGCATGTTCATTGTAAATGTTTGATGTTTTTAAAATAATTGTTGTTTGCTCTTTGTCTAAACAATTTGTTTGTTTTTGAACAATGATAGCTTTTACAATGCAATCAACATTTAAAAAATTTTTATTTGCTTGAAATATTGTTTTTGTATTTTGAATTTTAAAATAAATTTGTACAGAAAAAAGAGAGCATAAAAAAAGAATAGCAATTTGTAGATATTGTTTTTTTATCAGACAAAAGCTTATTGCGCAAAGATACAATGGTATAATCCATATCATTTGATTTTGAAAAATAGCTAGCGCTGTCAAAATCGTTGTGATCGTGCATGTTAATAAAATATGCGTTAAAGGAATGAAGTTCATACGTGAAATTTGTTGATTCATAGTGGTTTGAGCATAGCAAAAATCCTTTTTTTTAACTATGCTAAATATGCTTATCAAAAAAAGTCTGAAATAATTTTTTAATATATTTTAATAAAAGTAGTATATGCAAATATCTGATAAACGAGTTTTTAAATATGTGCTCACAAACGGCCTTACTGTTGTAATCTGTCCTAAAAAATTTGCACCAAAAGTTTCAATGCAACTGTGGTATAATGTTGGCTCAAAACATGAGCAAGCTGGTGAAAAAGGGATGGCTCATTTTATTGAACACATGATTTTTAAAGGAACTCATAATTTACTTTCAGAATCAGATATTAATTTAATCGCTCAAAAGCTTTCTGCGGATATTAACGCTTTTACTTCATTTGATTACACTTGTTACTTTTTTGATGTTCCTGTTTCAAATTGGACTCAAGTCCTTCCTGTTTTTGCAGATTGTATGCAAAATGTAAAATTTGATGAAGAGCATTTAAATTCAGAAGTTAAGGCTGTTATTCAAGAGCTTAAAATGTTTCGTGATGATTTCGGTTCAACACTTGCTGAAGGATTAGTAACAGCTATTTTTGAATCTCATCCTTATCATTATCCAATTATTGGATACAAACAGGATTTGTGGAATCTCAAGCGTGAAACATTAGTTAAATTTTATAAAAAATATTATGTGCCAAACAATGCAACTTTGGTGCTTGTCGGAGATATTGATCCGCAAGAAGCACTACAACAAGTAAAAATATCATTTGATGCAATTGCAAGGGGTGCAGAAATTATTCACGAACAATTTATCATTGAAGATGAGTTGCAAGCAAAAGCTGTAACTATCTATCGTGATGTTGAACAACCATTGAGTATGTTTTGTTATTCTCTTTCAAAATCTTCTGATAAAAAATCATTTTTTTATGACATTATTGCTTATTTGCTTGCAAGCGGTAAAGGTTCTCGTTTGCATAAAATTTTAGTTGATGAATTACAATTGGCAACATCAGTAAGTCCTATGACCTATGATCTGGTTGATCGTGAACTATTTTTTATTATTGTTAAGCCAAAACAAGAAAAAGATATTGCAAAAATTAAATCAATTATTTTAGAACAGCTAGCTGATTTAACAAATAATGAAATTTCTGAGCTTGAGCTTCGAAGAGCATTAAAATTAGCAAATGTTGATCAACAACATTTGCTTGAAGATGTGCACAAGCAAGCGTATGCAATTGGAAAATCTTTGCTTTCAACGGGTGATGAAACGTATCCTTTCACCTATTGTGATTACAACAAAGAGACACTTCGTCAAGACATTAAAAAGATTTTGCAACAGTATTTTCGTTCGTCACTGTGTCATGAAGGAAAAATTATTAAAGTGCTTGATCAAGATCGAGCCTATTTTAATCAACTGCAAGAAGAGTCTGATGCGCTTGATACAAAAATTTTATTTGGCAAAGAACGAACATCTTCAGTTGCACCAGGAAAGTATGTCGAAGATGTTTGTGTAGAAAAATTTAAAAAAAGAACATTTGCAAAACCAACAACATTAAAATTATCAAATGGTTTAAAAGTGTTAATGCAAGATAATGCTGATGTTAATTTAGTAGAATGTGTTCTTGATTATAAAGCGAATAATAATTATGACCCACAAGATTTGCAGGGTATTGGTCATATTGTTAGTAAATTAATGCTTGAAGGCACAGAAAAATATCCAGGTTCGTTATTCATTCAAGAAGCGGAATCTTACGGTATTTCATTTGAAACAGCACCAGGTTCAATTTCTATTACGATGCCTTCAGATGAAGTTGAAAAAGGCTTTGAATTGTTATTTGAAATGTTGCAGCATGCAGAATTTAAGGCGGATGCTGTAGCACGTTTAATTGAAAAAACAAAAGCACAATTGATTCAATTTTGGGATACTCCAAAACGTTGCATTTTAGCTGTTGCTGCTGAAAAAATTTACAAAAATCATCCATATGGACGATTATCATTGGGTACAAATCAAAGCTTAGAAAATATGACGCGTGAAAAATGTTTTGATTTTTATCAAAAAAATATTTCTGCGTATGGCGCCATTTTATCTATTGTTGGAAATTTACAAAAATGCAGCATTGAGCAGATTGTTCAGCAAAAATTAGGGTCATGGCGTGCGCCAATAATTGCAGATCTTGAGTTTCCCGTTATAGCACCTGTTCAGCCTGAAACTGTTTCTATTTTTAAAAATAGAGATCAAGTAGTTCTTGCGTTTGCAGGTATTTCTGTTGAACGAAAAAATCCAGAGTATGATGCATTGCTTTTGTTTGATCAGTTGTTAACGGGTGGCATGAGTTCTCGATTATTTGAACTTCGTGAACAAAGTGGACTATTTTATACCATTGGCGGATCAGTTGTGTATGGTGCTGCGCAACAACCAGGTATGATTTTTATTAAAACAATTGTATCAAAAGATCGTCTCGAGGAAGCGCAATTTGCGATATCAAACTGTTTACAAACAGCAATTGATGGAATCACAGAAGATGAACTTGAACAAGCAAAAGAAGTAATTATTAATTCGTTTCCATTAATGTTTGAAACGTACGAAAATGCTGCAAATACCTTTATATTTTTAGAAAAATATAATTTTTCAGCAGATTATTTTGAAAAACGCGTTGACAGTATTCGAGCATTAAAACTTGAAGATGTAAAAAAAATTGTAAAGCAATATTTGAATATGAATAAAATATTGAATGTGAAAATTGGCCGTTTATAATATATAAATAAGGAATAATATGAATATTCGTTTGAGTGTAGTGACTCTTTCATTAATTTTTAATTGCATTGATATGCAGACATCAAGGCAAAGAGAAGAATGTAGTAATCGTAGTAATGATGCAGTAAAAATTTTAAACAGTGTATTTCATGCAATGATTCTAAATGCTGATCAAACTTCACCTAATATGAATCAAACTCTAACTAGTGCCAATATTGTTGATAATGTAACAGAACGTGCAAAAAAACTTAATAAACCTTTAACAAGGCATGTTACGACTTATTTAAGTGCGCGCACAAATCATTATTTAAAGCAACCTTCATTACGAGCTCGTAAATAAAAAATTTGTAATATCTTGCAAAAAGTTCTAATTTTTTTCTAGCGTAAGATTTAAGTTAGGTTTTGGTTTATGTATTAAAAAAAAGGAAGAATTATGAAAAAGTTTCTAAATCTTTTAGTTCTTGGTTTTGCGTTGTCAGCTTTTGCAGGTTGTAATAAAGATGAAAAAGCAAAACAACCAAAAAAAGAACAAAAAATGAAAAAGAAAAAATCAGCAAAAAAATCAGCAGAAAAAAAACCAATGAAAAAAGATAGCAAAAAGAAAAAAAGCATGAAAAAAGAAGATAAAGGCTATTAAGCTTAAGTTGACTTGATAAAAAAGGGCGCTTTTAAAAGCGCCCTTTTTTATTGTTGTTTACAGATGCCGCAACATTTTGCAGATTGTTCTTTTAGTGTAATTGGATTTTTTCGAGGAAGTTCTGACTTTTTAGTTTCAGCTTCTTTTTGTAAAGCTTGAACATCAGTCATAGTTGCTGCAACTTCTGCATGTAATGTGTTTACATGCTCCATAATTTCTTGAGCTTTTGCATCAGCTGGATTTCTTTTTTCGTAGTCTTGAGTTAACACTTCTAAAATAACTGTTTCTTCTTGCAAAAGATCTGTAAGTTTTGCTTGTTCATTAATTAATCTATTAATTGTTTTAACATTTTCAACAAATTGTACATCAATTTGTTCTAATTCTTCGTCAACGTATTGAGCTAATTTTGAAACATTTGAAATTACAGGATTTAATTTTTTATCAATACGTCGATCGGTGTCGGATGCATAGATGGTATCAACCCATCCCTTTATTTTATGAAGCATAAATCCTGCAAGTACTAATGTTACACCAGAAGATGCTAATCCTGATAATTTATTGAAACCCCAAAATCCCGCACCAATCATATCAGTTGGTATGCCGCCGCGAGTTATTTCTGTTGTATTAGTATCAAAATCTATCAAAGAACTTCGTTTTTGTGTCGATGTTGGCTTTAAAGCGCAATAAACACCAAAACTTGTACCAGCCAACAGACAAAAACATTCGATAAGGTGTAATTGGTTTCTTGATATAGTGATATGCAGGTCTTTATTTGATTTAGAAGTAGATTCTTTTTGGGCAGTGTCATCGTTAAATACAATAGATCTACGATTTCTTGGAAAAATTCTTGGTGTTTTTTTTTGTTCAGAGTCGCTACTAGGATGAGAGTTTTTTGAATTTTCGCAAGGATCATGAGGATCGCTTGAAGGTACAAATTGATACATTGTTAAATTATCAAGATCGGTTAAAGTTTGTGATTGTCTTCTTAAACTATGTGCTTGTAAACTTAAACGACGAACTCGATTTGAAAGTGATAATGGATCAGATTCAAGGCTTGAAGTGACATGTAAATCTTGAGGGTCAAGTACGGGTATTGCAGTTGTAACTATTGCAGGTGAATCTTGTTGTAAAGGAATTGTTGGGCGTGTTGTGTCACGTGAAGCTATTAACGAGCCTTGTAACGGTGTAAAAATTGTAAAAATCATGAAAATTATGGTATAATAATGATGAATAAACTTCATAGATCAAAACTCCCTAAAATTAAACCCTTTGATACCACAAGTTTAGAAAAAATAGCTTTATAAAAGCAATATCCTATAAAAATTATGAACAATCATTCCTTTTATCTCATTCAGCAAGATTTGCAATTTCATGCTAAAAATCCGTCAAATTTTGGACTTGTACCTGATCTGGACTTTGTTTCAGGTCAACAGAACCCTTCGTGTGGAGATTCGGTTATGATTGGTGGCAAAGTGCATGATGGAAAAATTACGGCATTGTGTTTTCAAGGGTCTGGATGTGTGATCAGTATGGCAATGGCTTCAAAGTTAACGGTTGCACTTGTTGGTAAAAGTTTGATTGAAATTGAACAATTAAATGAAGAAGTTATTGAACCTATTTTGGGGTTGTCTTTGGGATTGAATCGTATGAAATGCGGTCTTTTGTCAATTATGGCGCTTCAAAAAGGAATTGCTTCTTTCAAGCAAGGCCAAAAAGTTTGAATTTTTCTTTAAAAATTGTTATCTTAAAGGTGTTGTTTTTCATTATTTTAATTACATTTTATAGTTTTTAGTTCGATAAAAACTATCCGAAAAAATCTTATGTCAAAAGAGCGTATAAAATCCTCTCAGTATGCTAAGTCATGGCTTGTTGTTGCAGATGATATTGAATTGTCATCAGAACAAAAAAAATCGATGCAAGATCTTTACGAACGTGAAGTTGGTAAATATTCAGCTGGTCAATTGATCACTGGAAAGGTTTTGTCAGTTGATGGCGATGGAGTATTGGTCGATATCAAGTACAAATCAAATGGTATTGTTCCGTTGTATGAATTTTCAGAGCAAGAATTAAAAGATTTTGCTTTGGGTAAAGACATCGAAGTTATTATCGATGAACTTGAAAATATGAATGGTGACGTTGTTCTATCATATGAAAATGCAAAAATTGTTCGTGCTTGGGATCGTATTACAAAATTATTTGAAGAAAATAAACCTGTTGAAGGCGTTGTAACGCACAAAGTTAAGGGTGGTTTAAGTGTTGATATTGGTGTTCCGGCATTCTTGCCAGGATCACAAGTTGACTTATACCGCGTTACAGACTTTGATAATTTTGTTGGTAAAACAATTGTTGCAGAAATCGTAAAATTAAATAAAAAACGTGGCAACGTTATTATTTCTTGCCGTAAATACTTATCAGAATGTCGTGATAAATCTCGCAAACAGATTCTTGATACTCTTGAAGTTAATAAAGTTATCATGGGAACAGTTAAAAACATTACGAACTACGGCGTGTTCATCGATGTTGGTGGCGTTGACGGATTGCTCCATATCACTGATATGACTTGGGGTCGTATTTCACATCCAAGCGAATTGTTAAAAATTGGTGAATCAGTGACCGTGAAAGTGTTGTCAATTGATAAAGACAACAACAAAATTTCACTTGGCATGAAACAATTGGGCGATAATCCATGGCAAGATCTTGATAAAATGATTCAAGTTGGATCAGTTATCAAAGGTCATATTGCAAGCATTGCAGATTATGGATTATTTGTTGAAATTCGTAAAGGCGTTGAAGGCTTAGTTCATATTTCTGAAATTTCTTGGACAGATCGTATCAATAATTTGAGAGATCGTTTCAAAGTTGGCGAAGAGATTGAAGTGCTTGTTGCTTCACTTGATGTTGATAATCGAAGAATGTCTTTGAGTATTAAACAATTGAGCAAAGATCCTTGGACAACAGTTAAAGAAACATTCAAAAAAGATGATCGTATCAAAGGTAAAATTACCAACATTGCAGACTTTGGAATCTTTGTTCAAATCATTCCAGGTGTTGACGGTTTAGTTCACGTCTCTGATTTATCATGGACAGAACATATCGCTCACCCAAGTGATTTGTATAAGTCAAGCCAAGAAGTTGAAGCGGTTATTTTGTCAATTGATGAAGAGCACAAAAAAGTTGCGCTTGGAATCAAACAGCTTTCATTAGATCCTTGGAAATCGATTGAAAAAGAGATGCCAGTTGGATCACGTGTAAGCGGTACGATTACTAAAATTGGTAATTATGGCGCGTTTGTAAAATTAGCAAACAAAGTTGAAGGCTTGATCTACAATTCTGAGCTTGAACAAAGCAAAGATAATCCTGTAGAAGTTGGTCAAACTCGTGAACTTCGTGTGATTAATATCAACGCTGGTGAACGTAAAATTGGCTTAAGCTTGAAGTTGGAAGACACTGGCAAAGATGAAAGTGCACAACAGTTCCAAGCTGAACGTCCAAAGAAAAAAGTAGCTAAAGTTGTTGAACACGAAGAAGTTGTAGAATCTAAATCTGCAGCAGCAGCACCAAAAATGAAATCAGCATTGCAAATCGAACTTGAACGACATGCAGCGCGTCAACAAGATGGTGAAACTGTTGAAAATCAAGATTCTCAATCTAAAAAGAAAAAAGCAAAGAAATAAATATGCAACAAACATTTGCGATCATTAAACCTCACGCTGTAAAAAGCAAATTTAGTGGAAAAATCATTGATATGATTGAAGCTGCTGGTTTTGAAATTGTCGAGATGAAAAAAATCACGATGAATCAAGCTCAAGCGCAAGCTTTGTATGCTGAACATGAAGGCAAACCGTTTTACAATGGTTTGGTTTCAATTATGACAGCATCGCCATTAATTGTGCTTAAATTGCAAAAAAATGAAGCAGTCGCTTCATGGCGAGAACTTATGGGTGCAACAAATCCAGCAAATGCAGCGCAAGGCACAATTCGTGCATTGTACGGTAATAGCTTGGATCAAAATGCAGTTCATGGTTCAGATTCGTCTGCAAGCGCAGCGCGCGAGTTGGCAATTTTCTTTTAAGTTGTAAAACTTACAAAAAAGGGTGCATAAAGTATGCACCCTTTTTTGTTGTCAATTTTAAAAAATGTTAAGCTCTTCGAATTGTAAAAATTCGGGGAGCTTTTTTATGTGCAAATTTTACTATTTTGGATTAATTTTGTTGTTTGTTCAAACATTATTTGCAACCTCAGCTTGCATTATTATTCATGGAACATGGGCTCAAAGTGAATCCTGGCATCAACCGCATGGAGATTTTTTTAAAGCTGTGTATCGCTCTGCTCAAGAAATAAAAATCGTTGATCAAGTTGTTTCATTTCCTTGGTCGGCAAAGTTGAGTTATCATTTTCAAATGGAAGCTGCTGTTCGTTTGCAAAAATTAATTGAGTCATATGATTCAGTTATTTTAATTGGACATAGTCATGGAGCAACTGTTGCAATTTTGACAAGTCAGCTCATGGGTCAAAAAGAATCAAATTTTTTTAAAATTAAAAAATTGTATGCGTTGGGTGTACCTGTTGATCCAAGTATGAAAATTTATCCTGATATGCAGGTGATTGAAAAATTTTATAATTTATTTTCATTTGGGGACATGATTCAACCGGTCAATGGTGCTCATGATCGTACTTTTGCATCACATGAGCGATTAGCAAATATTTCAGTAATGCTTGATGATCAGCATCCTTCACATGGACAACTACATGATCCGATGATTGGTAAAGATTTGTTAAAAATTGATGAATTTTTTGTACATTGTAAAATGGGCAATTTTGAAAATTTTTTATGCAATCAACCCGGTATGATTCGATTTTTTAAATACGCTGCGCCGCAATACGCTTTGCAGCATGATCAAACCTCTCTGCTTGAATTGGACAAACAAACTCAATGGATGATGACTATGGCATTTTTTAGAAATCAACAAAAAATAAAATAATTTTTTTTCTAAATTGAGTGTCTTTTATGTTCTTAAAATGTTTGTATTTAAGCCATAGCGGATTTTGTTACTCAATCATTTCAGTTGCGTTATTTTTATATTTATTTGAAATTTTATCAAGAATACCGTTGACGAATTTATAAGCATCTTTTTCAGAAAAACATTTAGCAAGTTCAATTGCTTCATTGATGATGATGTTGTGTGGTGTTTTTGTGTACAAAAGTTCCCAAATTGCATAACGCAAAACCAAAAGTGTGCATTTACCAATACGTTCAAATCGCCAATTTTCCAAAAATGGAACAAGCGTTTGATCAAGCTCATGGCGTCGAGCAGCAATGTCGGTTACCGTGTTTACAATGTCACCATCTAAGGGAATATCAGTATCGTAGGTATTATTAAGTTTTTCTGCTACTTCGCTTGCAGTTGTATCGTAATCAAGTGCGTCAACTGCATATAAAATATGAAACAAAAGTGAACGGAATTTGCGTCGAGATTGAATAATTTGATCAAGCGTTTCGCAAGCAATTTCTGGTTGAGGAATTTCAAGATCTAATGAATTTATTTGATCATTTTGCTTATCGTTTTCCATTATTTGCTTACTCGTTCAATGTATTCATTGGTTCGCGTGTCAACTTTTAACGTGTCGCCTTCAGCAACAAACAAAGGTGCTTGAATGACGATTCCTGTTTCCATGGTGCATGGTTTGTTAACGCCACCTTGTGCGCTATTGCCACGAACACCCGGAGGGCATGAAGCAACCTTAAGCTGCATAAACATTGGAGGAGTTACCGCAAGTGGTTTTTCTTGAAAATAAATGATGTTGTAAATTTCTTGTTCTTTTAAATAGTCGAAAGCTTCTTCGATTTGATCTTTACTGAAAGAATATTGTTCATAAGAATCAAGATCCATGAAATGGTATAAACCATCTTGTTCATACAAATATTGCATATCTTTGTATTCAAGGTTTGGATCTTCAAATTTTTCACCAGATCGGAATGTTTCTTCGTGAATGAGCCCTGTGATCATGTTTTTCATTTTGGTTCGAATGTACGCGCCACCCTTTCCAGGTTTAACGGAAATGTATTCCAAAATCATGTACGGAGCATTGTTAAATAGAATTTTTTTGCCTTTTTTAAAATCCATGGTTGCGATCACGAGAATAGACTCCTTATAGACAGAAAAGAGATTTAATCGATACTTGTTTTTAAGTATAAAGTAAGCCTAAAAAAAGTAAATTATTGGATTGAATGCTTTGTTCGTACAAAGGTATATTTTGCAATTTTGGAAAAACAGTGACCTTAATAGTTGGCACTACTGGAATAATTTTTGGAATGGTATCAACAGGATGTTCCTGACAAGATAATTTAATTATCCCATAGAGAGCTTGCAACCGATAATTCCCAAAATAATCAATGATAGTGATATTAAGCGCAACAAGTTTAATGTTTCATGAAAAAACAATAGACCAAAAATAATAGTGCCTACAACCCCAATACCAGTCCAAATTGTATAAGAAACGCTTAAGGGGATGGTTTTTAAGGAAAAATTTAAAAAAATGATACTTAGGCACATAGTAAATATGACAACCTCTGAAGGAATAAATTTTGAAAAATTATTAGTAAATTTCAATCCTACAGCCCAAACAATTTCACAAAGACCAGCTAAAATTAAATATATCCAACCGTTCATTAATCCCCACAATCATGCTAAAAAGCATCATACATTTTTAACTAACTTTTTATACAAAATCTATCTTTTGCCAAAATTGTCAATTTTGATAATATATTAAATATAACCTTTTCACTTTAAGGGGTTTACATTCATGAAAATTCATAAAAAAATATGTTTTATTTTAACTTGTATTTCAACAGGATCAATTTACAGCGATGAATCAAATGCTGTAACAGTTGAAATGATGCTTCAGCAAGCTCAAAAAGAACTAGCTCAAGCTCAAAAACAAATTGCATATTATGAAAAATTAGTATCAAAAAAAAGTAATGTTGTCATTGTGCATGATGGAATCGTCAATATTGCGCCATCAGCAAAAAATCTTGATGTTGTAACATTTGGTGGTATCACTAATGTTGGAATTATAACATCAAAGCACAATCCAAAATTGATCAATGTAACTTCTGGCGACAATGGAAATATTAACGTTGGAACTGTTGTGATGGATGAGAAAACAATGAATGAATGCAAGGACTTTTTCAGCTCAGAAGAAATTAATCAAATCTTTTTAAATTCATTTTCATCCGCAAATTTTCAAAGTTTTTTACCAAATTTTGAAAAATAAAACCAGTATAACCATTCGCTTACAATATTTTTTTTAATAAACGAACATAGTCAAGTAATTATTTATGGTGGGGTTTTTAAAGGGTTATTTCTATGAAAATGAAACATCTGTTCAGTCTGTTTTTTCTTGTTGCATCAGGCGTAATTCTTAGTCAAGAGGGCCTGCATCCATTTGTAGAAATGGAACTAGGTACAGAAGAAGGTAAGCGATTAAAAGAGTATTTTTTTCGCGCAGAAAATAATGTTTTTTGTAAAGAATACCATAAAGAAACTGATCGTTTTAGCTCGTCGCAGTGTGATTATTCAACAGAAGCAGCTTATCAATATTTTAATGGTCAGAAAAAAAACTCTGTAGTTCCAGAGCTTGAATTTGAAAACAGACAACAGCTTGAAGAGTGGGCGCAAAAACAAGAAAATAGCTATTTAATTGCTTATAAGCCTGGGTGTGTTCCTTGTGCAAACTTACTTGCTGCAATTGAAACGCGTGTGCAAAATTTACGCGCTGTCGGCAAATCAGTTTTTATGGTTAACGTGCGCAAAAATGAAGAAGTTTTTAGCAATGAAGATACTGATTGTTGGTACTATGAAGGAACTCCTGAAGTTTGGCATGTAAAATCTGGCGTTGCTCAAAAAATATTAACGAATGCTCCAGCGCACCGTTATTTTGAAGAATTTATGAATGATCGCAATTTTTAAAACAGATTTAGGGATTTTTGTGATACAAGTTCAGAAATTTTTTCTATATATTTTTTGTTTTCTTTTGTTGATTGATGTTGTTCTAGCAGATCAAAACGTATCAACTTTGTATATTCATGGGTATACAGGAAATCCAGAAGATGTACAAAAGCAAAAAGAGGCATTTTCTACGCCTGAAAAATATCAAGCTCCTGCGCTTCCAGACACTCAAAAAGAGGTTGGAGTTGGCATAAATCGATTCATTGCTTCAGTTGCTCGTGTATGGAAAAAAAATCTAAATATTTCTCAGGCTTTTATGGGACAAGGGGCTGATTTAAAAGTTATAGCATCAAGCGTTGAGCAAAATTTTGTTGATGAATCGTTTGTTTTGTTTGGAATTTGTCGTGGTGGTTCTGCTGCAATTAATTACATTGCGCAATATAATCCTGAAAATTTAAAAGCGTTAATAATTGAAGCTACGCCTGCAAGCATGCCAGCATTATTGCATGCAAAAATGGCAAAAATTGGTCTTTCTTGCAAACATGATGAAAAGTTTTTTAGATTTTTTTTTCAAGCATATCCAAAAAATTCAATTCCTCCTGTTCAAGCAGTTAAAAATATTTTAAACAAGGAATTGCCTATTTTAATTTTGCATTCAAAAGATGATTGTAACATTCCTTTTGAACATGCGTTGATGTTGTATCTTTCTTTTAAAGAGCATGGATTTAATAATGTTTTTTTAGTTCCATTGCATGGTAAACATGCCTATTCATTGCAAGAAGATTCTTTAAATTATTTAACAGCTGTGCATAGTTTTTACAAAAATTTTGGACTTGCTTATAACGAAAAATATGCAACAGTAGCTATGAATTCTTATCAATATGATCTTGTTAAAGCGCAAGAAAAAGTTGCTCTGTATGAAAAAAAGTTGCAACAGCAGCTTCAAAAAACTCATAAAAAAATGGCGCTAGGTGCTGGACTTGCGGGTGCGTCAATTTATGCATGGAACCATTTGATTGAAAAAAATAAAAGATCTGCCATAGGATAAAAATAATATTGAATGAGTATCTAAAATCCCTGAAGAAATTCAGGGATTTTCTTTTTATCTTGCTTTTGGCTACGTTATAAAATATTCATTATTTTTGGGAGTGTTTGATGAAACAAGATATTATTTTTGATTTTTTACAAAAAGAAGAAAAACGCCAAGAGATTGGTATTAATTTAATTGCTTCGGAAAATTACACATCACAAGAAGTTTGTATTTTGGTGGGTAGCGTTTTAATGAATAAATATGTTGAAGGTTATCCAGGCACTCGTTATTACAGTGGCTGTGAATTTGTGGATGTTATTGAAACAGAAGCGATACAACGTTTTAAAAATTTGTTTGGTGCAGAGCATGCAAATGTGCAGCCTCATGCAGGGTCACAGGCAAATTTTGCTGTATATTTTGCATTGCTCAATCCTGGCGACACAATTTTGAGCATGAAATTGTCCGATGGTGGACATTTAACACATGGGCACGCTGTCAACATGTCAGGAAAATTATACAATATTGTTTCGTATAGTGTTGATCCAATTACTCATCTGATTGATTATGACCAAGTCGAAAAATTAGCAAATGAACATAAACCAAAATTAATTATTGCAGGTGCGTCATCATACCCTCGTATGATCGATTTTGCTCGATTTAGCAATATTGCAAAAAGCGTAAATGCATACTTTATGGCAGATGTTGCACATACTGCAGGACTTATTGCAGCAGGAGTACATCCATCTCCAGTTCAATTTGCAGATGTTGTTACGATGACAACGCAAAAAACATTTCGTGGACCAAAGGGCGGTGTTATTTTATGCAAAAAAGATGTAGCCGCAAAAATTGATAAAGCAGTTATGCCAGGAATTCAAGGTGGTGCTTTTATGCATGAAATTGCAGCAAAAGCGGTTGCTTGTGCTCATGCAGAAACTCAAGAATTTAAACTGTATCAGCAGCAAGTGATTGCAAATGCGCAAGCGATGGCAACCTTTTTTGCGGATCATGGTTATACAGTTATTTCAGGTGGCACTGATACGCACATGCTTTTACTTGACGTACGACCATTGAATTTGAATGGCAAAGAAGTTGAAGAGTTGCTGCAGACAATTGATATATTTATTAATCGAAATGCAATTCCTGGCGACACGTTGTCACCCTTGCTTGCTGGCGGTATTCGAATTGGGACTGCAGCTATAACTACACGTGGTGCAACGCTTCAAGACATTCAAACTATTGCAAAAATTATGCATGATTTGTTACAAAAAAAAGATGACGCGCAAAGTATGAAAAAAAGGGTACAAGAAATTGTAAAACGTTGGAGTTAAATTTTTATGAACCATTTTTTAAAAATTGGATTATTGCTTTTTACTTTTTTTTCGTGTGATGGCAAACAGTATGAACTTAAAGGTACAACGCAGATAAAATATAGTACGAAACGGCAAAAGAAAAAATTATTTAAATCAGTTGGCTGTCAATATTTTAACTTTATGGAAATTGATATTCCAAATTTTTCAAAAATTAATCCTGAGATAACAGAGCATTATTTTGTAGCGCATGAAATGATTCAAAAATTATCAAAACAATATTGGTCTCAGGTTGAAAATTACACGCTAGCACCAATGTACTTACAATGGATATCAACTAATATTGGTTATGGAGTTTTTGCTGCGCAAGACATACAAAAAGATGATTTTATTGGGGTGTATGCAGGACAGCTTCGTGTGATGCGGGAACGAAATCATGTAATGCCTGAAGATGTTGATTATGCTTGGTATTACCCGATTAATACGTTATCTGATCAGCGAATTTTAATTGATGGAAAACTTAAGGGCAATGAACTTCGATTTATCAATCATGATCAAAGACCAAACACAAAGTGTATAGATTTGTTTGTAAATGGACGATTTTATATGTGCTATGTCGCTACAAAAAATATTGCAAAAGATGCACAATTAACGATTAGTTATGGTGATGGCTATTGGGATTCGCGTCAAATTAATCCAGAAAAAATTAAATAATTAAAATTTGATTAAGCAAGAGACTTTTGAGGTTGCTTCGTTTTGTTTAAACGTTCTTGTTTTTTTCGAGCTAACTTTTCTTGTTTTAATTTTTGTTTTTGTTCAAGATGACGCTGCTTGATACGTTTTGGAGAATTTAAAAATTCTTTAGCAAGTTTTGAGGAAATAATTAAATGGCTGCCGGGTTGATCGCTCCAGGTTGTTGGAATTTCAACGACATCTTTTTCAAACAATTTACACAGGTATAGCAGCTCTAAATCAAATGACCACCCTGTTTCTGACATAAACGGTGCAACTTTTGCAATCGTGTCATAATTAAATATTTTTGCGCCACATTGTGTGTCTTTGTATTTTAAACCAAACATTGCGCGAAGCATCCAGTTGTATAATTTTCCACCCATTTTTTTGCCCCATGGTCGCTTTGGATGAACAATGGCGCTCTTCATGTAACGGCTTGCAATTGCGCCATCATGATTTTTTGTTGCTTTGATTAGATCGTAATAATATTGTGGCAGTGTTGCCATGTCAGCATCAACAAAACCAATTAAATCATATTTAATTTTTGATTTGAGTGTCCATAGAAAACCTTGTTTGATCGCAAATCCTTTACCGCCCGGTTTTAAATCAATAATTTTTATATTTTTATGTTTTTTTGCAACAGCTTTAGCAACGGCAACGGTATTGTCTTTGCAGTTATTGGCAACGACAAGAAATGTTGTTTTTTCCGGTTTTTGTTCAAAATATTTTGCATATTCTTCAAGGGTATGTTCAATGCGTGTTGCTTCGTTGTATGCAGGAATGACGATGCAAATTTCTTGATGAGCGTATATCGCTGGAATGAGTAAAAGTAGCAAGACATACAAGCTGAATTTGATTCGATTAAAAAATTTCTTCAACATAAAATTATTTTCTATTTTTAAATAACATGATGGTTCATTGTCTTGTAAAGTTTATCAAAAGAGCACTTTTTTGCCAATTCGTCTTAAAAATGAAACCTAGAAAAAAAGTGATAAAAATTATAGAATAAATCAAAAGGGCCTGAGTTAGAAAAATTAGCATTTTGTAAGGATTTTATGGATAAATTGTATGCTCCATGGCGTGATCGATATGTACATCAAGCTATCAAGGGCGGCTCTCAAGACATATGTGTTTTTTGTGACCTTTTTAATTTTGATGAAACAGATGAACAACGGTTTGTGCTTTTTAAAAATGCAAATGTGGCCGTGGTGCTCAATATTTATCCATACAATGGTGGTCATTTACTCGTAGTTCCAAAAGAACATGTTGCAGAATTTGATAAAATTTCTGATAAAAATTTAAGTTTGCATATGATTGTTACTGCAAAAAGTATGAAAATTGTTACAGAGGTACTTGGTTGTCAAGGAATTAATTTTGGTGCCAACGTAGGTAAAGCTGCTGGTGCTGGAATTCCTCAACATGTGCATATGCATATTGTTCCTCGTTTTTCTGGAGATACTGGATTTTTTACAACGATTGGAAATTCAAAACAGATTTCAGTTGATTTACAAAATATTTATAAAAAATTAAAACCTGCTTTTGATAAAGCATTTCACGGATAAAAATATGAAATTATCAAATTTAAAATCACTTGATTTGCGCAAAAAGTTTTTTGATTTTTTTATGAAACATGGACATGAAAAAATTGTAAGTTCATCATTAATTCCCGCACAAGATCCAACAATTTTATTTACTAATGCTGGAATGAATCAGTTTAAAGATGTTTTTTTAGGAACCGAAAAAAGAAGTTATAAGCGTGCAGTTTCTATTCAAAAATGTGTTCGTGCCGGTGGAAAACATAATGATTTAGAAAATGTTGGATTCACGCAACGACATTTAACTTTTTTTGAAATGATGGGAAATTTTTCTTTTGGTGATTATTTTAAAAAAGATGCAATTAAATTTGCATGGGATTTTTTAACCAAAGAAATTGGTCTGAATCCAAAAAAATTATACGTTTCTGTTCATCTAACAGATCAAGAATCATACGACATTTGGCATCAAGAGATGGGCATTCCAAAAGAAAAAATATTTAAACTTGGTGAAAGTAATTTTTGGCAAATGGGTGACGTTGGGCCATGTGGACCTTGCACTGAAATTTTTGTTGATCGAGGTCCAAGCTATGGTTGCGGTAAAAAAGAATGCGACCTTGCGTGTGGTTGCGATCGATTCCTTGAAGTTTGGAATAACGTTTTTATGCAATTTAATCGTCAAGCTGACGGACAAGATATTCCACTTAAGCAAACAGGCGTGGATACCGGAATGGGTCTTGAGCGTTTGACATTGATTGTTCAAAATAAAGATTCAGTTTTTACGACAGATTTGTTTGATGCCGTTTTTGCAAAAATTGAACAGTTAACTGGTTATAAATATGTATCAAGTAACGCTGACATTCAAGCAGCATTTAACGTGATTGGTGACCATGTACGATCATCAACATTTTTAATTGCTGATGGTTGTGCGCCATCTAATGATGGTCGTGGTTATGTACTTCGAAAAATTATTCGTCGCGCAGCATTATTTGCGCAAAAATTGACCGACGAAAATATATTTCCACAAATTTCTTTGGCGCTTATTGAAGATATGAAATCGGTCTATCCTGAGCTTGAACTTCACAAAGATCGCATTACTTCAGTTTTACAATCAGAAATTGAACGATTTGCAGATAATTTGGTGCGTGGTAAAAAGATTTTACAAGATTACATTGCAAAGCAGGGTAAAGAAAAAACAGTTGATGGTGAGCATGCATTTATGTTGTATGACACGTATGGATTTCCGCTTGAAGTGACAAAATTGATTGCATTTGAACACAAATTTAGCGTTGATGAAATTGGTTTTGAAAAACGGATGGAACAGCAGCGAGCTCGCTCTGGTAAAAAAATGAAAGAAGCTGCACCTGTCGCAGGCAGTGCGCTTGATGGTGTGCATTCTGTTTTTACTGGTTATGAAAGTTTGCAAGAACAATCAAAAGTTATAGCGCTTTTAGTGGATGATGTATCAACTACAGCAGTTGATGTTGGTGTAACTTGTTGGCTTGCTTGTAAAAAAACGCCCTTTTATGTTGCGTGTGGTGGTCAAATTAATGATCAAGGAACCGTTGAAGTTGCTGGAAAATCAACACAAATTTTAGATTTGAAAAAAATTGGTGATGCAATTTTAATTAAAATTATCGCTCCAGCTCATTTAAAGATTGGCGATAATGTTATGATGCAGGTTGATCAATTTTCTCGCTTGCAAACCATGAAGAATCACACAGCAACACATTTGCTTCAGGCGGCACTCCAACAAATTTTTGGTAAAAGTGTTAAACAAGCTGGATCAATTGTAACATCTGATTATCTTCGTTTTGATTATACCTATCACAAACCTTTAACTCCTGAAGAAATCAAAGCGATTGAAAATTTAGTAAATCAAAAAATTTGGGACAATATCCCTGTTGTTATTAAAAATACAACATTTAAACAAGCAGTTTCTGATGGCGTGATTGCATTTTTCGGTGACAAATATAATCCGGATAATGTTCGCGCAATTGTCGTTGGTGATTTTTCTGCAGAGCTTTGCGGCGGAACTCATGTGCGTGCAACTGGTGATATTGGATTATTTAAAATCACTGAAGAAATTTCTTTGGCTGCAGGTCAACGTCGTATGGTTGCAATCACAGGGTTTAAGGCTGTGCAGCAGTTTCAACAAGATTTTTCAATTGTAAAAAAAATCTGCCAAGATTTTAAAATTAAATCTGAGACGGTTCTTGAAAATGTTGATGGACTTCAAAATAAAATTAAAGATTTGCAAAAAGAGTTAAAATCAGCAAAGCAAATGTTGCTTAAATCTCAAATGCCTGAATTTTTAACGCGCATTGAAAAAATTGGATCAGTTTCGTTTGGATATCATTTGTTTGCAGCGCAAGATTATGCAGTTGATGATATTCGCGAATTTGTCACGACAATTCAAAAGCAACATTCAGGATTTTATATCATGTTGCAAACTGACGGATTAAAAATTAATTTTATTGCGTCAGTTGACAAATCATTGATCGATCAAGTTTCACTTTTAGAATTAAAAATCTGGTTACAGCAACATTACAACTTAACTGGTGGTGGTTCAACTGTGATGATTCAAGGTAGTGGTGCAGCAGTAGATATTCAACAATTAATACAAGGAATAAAAACATGGCTTCAGATAAAAAAAGCATAATTGCTGTAGCAATTTTAATATTATCAATTTGTAATATTGATGCTTCGTCAAGCAAAGGGGCTTCAAGTTATGGTTCATCGCAAATAAGGGCTGCTTTAGTGACTGCTGAAGAAAAGAAAATAATGGAAGAAAATATTAAAAAATCATTTGAGCGAGCACGTCGGCAAAATGGAGTTGTGTCTCCAGTTCCTCAAGAATAAATTTATAAGAGTTCAATAATGTATTATTGATATTTCATTAACCAGACTGAAGCGTTTAAATGTGTAGGGTTTTGTGAATAAAAATAAAACCAATATTGATTATGAGATGCATTCGCTCCTGGTTGAATGCAACAGTTGCATCCTTGATAACAGCAGCTACAAAAATGTTCAGCAATTTCAACAGGTGTAACATTTGGTGAAATGTGTGTAGGGGTATGATTTTCTAACAGTCTTAGATAGGAAGGATTGTTTTGATAAGTGTATATTTTTAAACGGTGCATCCAATTATCAAATATATCAGGATGTTGATATTTTCGATCATTTATTACCAGTAAAAGTGCTTGTTTTGAATGTTCTGTTGAAGCACTTTGTACAATAAGTTCTGCAATATTTAAAAATTCATTATTTCTTTGCATTCTTCCTTCAAAAGCTTGATGGTTATGTTGATGTAAAATGCCTAAAGCGCGGTGTTTGTTGTATTTATTGATTGCAGCAATTGCCATGGCTGGAGTTTTTCCATCAATTCTTGATTCGATTACTACGGCAGGAGTTCTTTCTGCAAATTTATTTAAAAGATCTAAAAATGAATCTAATTGGTCTGATTTTAATTTACAAAATTGCAAACAAAGATTTAAAAAAGCCGTACATCCTACAAATTTTGCATATCTTTCTGAATGAGTGTCATAAGATTTTATTGCTGCAGTTTCACCTTTTTCATAAAAAGCATGTAACAATGCAAGCGCTGAAGGTGTATTGGTTGTTTGATTGGCTAAATAATGAGCAATTGTTTCATCCTTAAATGGATCAAAAAAAATTCCACGTTGAGTTGCAGTGGAGATCATTTTTGGTTTAAAGAAATCTTTAAAATTTTGTGGTGAAAATGAATATGTGTGCATCATGTTTTTGATTTCTTGACGATCTTTATTTAAAAGATGCTCCGGCTCTGCTGAAAATATTGCTTGAATGTAAAAAATTGCACAAAAAAATAATATCCATATTTTAAATTGTTTCATGAAATTCCTTTTTCCCAATAAAATTTGAAATGTGCATACTTATTGTTCAGTTAGTTGCGGTTATTATTTATTGTTCAATTAGGTTGTTAAATTAAAGCTGATTTTAGAAAGTAAATATTTAATATCATCATCTGCGAATCGAAGACCGAATCCATAGAATGCCGTTGCATTTTCGCTGACGAAATCATCATAACCAAACGTCATATAAATGTTATTAAATAAAAATACTTTATTAAGCCATTTCAAGTGTGGGCGACGCTTTGTATTGATGTCTAAACGTTGCAGGCCATGCATATCAAAAATTTCAAGAGTTGTGATCCATGATAAATTATCTTTTTTAAGTGGAATAAAGAAATCAGCACCAGCACCAAATACTCCTTCAAACATACCAACGCGAAGTGCTAAGTTATTAAATATTTTACCAACCTGAAGACCATAAGCATATTGAACGCGCTCTTGTTCAATAGTTAGTGGTGCGCTTAAGCGACGATTTAATGCTGCAACAGAATCAGCAGGATTTGTTGAAATTTCATCAAAAGGAATTGTTTCATATTGATTTGATCTTGAGTCGCAATAGGTCATATATTTCCACTTTCTGCTCACAAATCCTTTTTCAGATGTAGCAACTTGACCCATGTAGAAAAAGTTGTTGCTTGTGTGAATGCGAACGTTTAAATACCCTTTACTTTCAGTAAATTTATATTGGTCAACAGGACGTTGCATATTTTCAGAGTGTGCATCAAATACAATGCCAAACGAGTCAAACTTTGTTAAATAATTTTTTAGACCTGATACTGCAGTTTTAATATCACGGTACATGTCATCTTCATTAATTAATTTACCCAACAGTCCACGACCTTCATCCAATTTTTGTGTAACTGAAGTGATGCTGTTGAATCCTTCACGAGCTTCTTCTGCAGCTTTGGTTAAAGAATCTGCAGAATTGGTAACACTGTCTTTGAGTGTTGGTAAATCATCTTTGAGTGTTTGGGTAAAGCTTGCAATGTTATCAACAATCTGTTTTAAAGTATCTTCTTTGTCGACAAAGGTGCTATCAAGTGAAGATGCAAGTCGTTCAATTTTTGCAGAAGCGTTTGATAAATTTTCTACCATTGATTTTAGTTGATCTGCGCGTTCTTGACCGGTAAATGCTTCCTTAATGCTGTCTGTTACTTGTTCAACATGATTTGCAATGTTTTTAAATTTAAACAAAAGTTCATCAACGGATACTGCTTCACGACCAGGACGTGCAAGTTGTTGTCCTGATGGAAGTTGTGGAAGTAAAGGATCTCCAGGAATAAGTTCAAGATATTTTGTTCCAATTAAACCTTCTTGGCGTACGATTGCATAAGCATTATCGTAAAGGGCATATTTTTTATTGACTAAAATATTTGCTTGAGCTTTGCCAGTGTCGGTGAGTGCAATACTTTCAACCCAGCCAATTTTAACACCTGCAATTTTAACTTCAGCTTTTTTTGAAAGACCGGAAACGTCATCAAAGGTTACGGTGTACGGAGAATACCCTGAAGAACTGAGACGTAACGCTCCAATTCCAAGAGTCATAAACATAAATACACTGACAGCAAGGATCACAAAGATTCCAACTTTGGTTTCTGTTCTAATTTGCAAATTCTTCTCCGTTTATATTTGATAAGTTTTCAAGATATCAAAACGAATCAAACGATCTTTGGCTTTTGTCTTTACTATAGTAAAGATTGTTGAATTTGTCTCTCCTATGTTTACCTTGAGTAACAAGGAGAATATATTAGCTTCAAAT
>JAGOPI010000042.1 GCA_017992075.1 Candidatus Babeliales bacterium | reverse complement strand
CATCATCCACTTTAAAATGTTTTTTTTGATATGCAGCCATGACAAAATCTTGATCCCATGGTTGCATTTTTTTGTCAGAATTTAATACCACAGATGCAGGCAAATGTCTCATCATACAAGCAAATTCTGCATCATCATATGATTGTAAATCTTTCACCATATTCCATAAAAAATGTTCTGCTTTTTTTGGTGTTTTTATCATTGTTTGATCAAGTTGATAACAAGCAAAATTATCAAATCCAAACAATTTTGCAACTTCTTGTCGCTTACTTTGTAAATCATAGAATACTTTTTCATTTTGAGGAAAACCGATCGATTTGCATAACAAAAAATAATCTCGACGTGTTGCAGCATTTTGACAATTTTGCATCACAATTTTAAAGGTTGATTCATCTGCAGGTAAAATATAATTTTGTTCTTCATCTTGTGATAATGTTGCTAAAAATTCTTGTGAAAGCCCTAACAAATCTTGAAAAGCTACAATTAAATGGCGTTGATCATGCAATACATTACTACAAAACCTTCCTGCCAAATGATTCATTTCATGTTCCAACTGTACCAAAAAATTACGGTCAGGAATTGATAAATTTAAACCTTCTCGAGCAAATTCTGCAAAGCTATTTTCAAGAAAAAATGTTACTGGTTTAATATGCCGATAAGGATCTTTTCCATGCTTTTCGTACTCATTTAAAGCTTGATACAATGTAAGATTTCGAGTCAACATCGTTTGTGCTTGTTCTGAAAGTTCCAATAACGCAACATTTGCTGCAGTTTGAATTCCACTATCCTGTGATAATTTTGCAAGCATTTGCAATATTTTTTGATGTGTAAAAAAATGAAAATAAGCTTGTTCATAAATCAATAACGTATTAGTATAAGTTCGTTTTTCAGCAGAAATTTGATCAATTTTAACAAAAGCTTGTTTTAAAAGTTCTGTTGTTTGTTCAGCAAGTGCATAAACTTCTTCTGAATTTTTTGGTATCAAAGAGGTTATTTGTTCCAAATCCACTCGAGAGCATAATCGTTCTTGTACTACTTTTTTGCGTTTACATCCCGAAAAAATTATAAGTAACATAAAAAAAACAATTTGAATTTTTTTCATATTCACCGTTCCTTAAATTTTTAAAACAATTTTATAAATCTATGCACTTTAAATTGCAGATCATAAGCCTAACATAGTTTTTTTTTATTGAATATTAAGGATAAATCAACAAGTCTATCAATTTGACAGTAAACTATAATTTTTATTACAGTAATTAAAATTCAAAAAAAGGAAAATTTTCATGAAAAAAAATCTATCGATTTTATTGTATCTGTTATTTTTTACTCACGTAACATACTCAGACACAAAAATTCAAATTGTAAAAATTGCAGAAGTTTTATCTAACGTTCATAAAACATTCCAAACCGCACCCAAAAGATTAAACCCTAAGACTATCCAATTTGATTTTACTCAACTTACACAGCCATATCAAAATCCTGCAATCAACACAGAAATTGCAACAACACGAGAACGTATCCAAAATGCAACTGAAACTCTTTTAAACATTACAAATAAAAAAATTGAAAATATTTCAGCAGAAGATTTTGCTACAAAATTCATTCAACCTTGCTATCTTTATATTTTAGAAAAATCAGCATATCCATCATTTATGTCAAAAACACCACAATTTAAAATCAATTCTAATTTGCCTCAATCAAAAAATCTTGAATATCAACTGTATGATGCTTTAAATCGTATTTTTATTTTATGGATTTTATACAAAGATATTTTTAACATTTCAGATGATTCAACAATTAAATTTGAATGGCCTAAAGCAGAATTATCAGTTTTGCAATGGAAACAACTCACAAAAAACATAACCAATCTTTTATGGACATCCTTAAATCCTTCAGCAAAACCTACAGATGGATCACACATTTTTAAATGGGTAGATCAAAAAGAAACTTTATCAACATCATCAACTCCTACAGAAGCAACTCCAACACCTGCAATAGCTGCTAAAGATGTTGAAACAAAAGATGAACCAAACATTTCAAAATTTGAAAAAAAATCAAAATTCTTTGAATTAAAGCCATCTTTAGAAGAAGTTGAAAAAGCAAAACAAATACTTACATCATTTAAAAATTATATAACTCATAAAAAATTAGCTCAT
Source organism: Candidatus Babeliales bacterium (assembly GCA_017992075.1). Lineage (GTDB taxonomy): Bacteria > Babelota > Babeliae > Babelales > Chromulinivoraceae > JACPFN01. Next base: position 485 of record JAGOPI010000042.1, on the reverse strand, counting down.
GAAATCTTTGTTAAATATGATTTTGATGAAAATCTTGGACTAGCTATAACCTATTTAAGCTTAATACAAGAAAAATTTGAAAATGATGAAAAAATACCAGAAGATGTAATAAAAGAATTAAAAAATAAATTTATTGAACAAATGAATACTATCTATAGCGCCTATTTTAAAAAAGATTTTGCTGGTCACTTTGGTAATGAATTTTTAGTAATCAAACATAAATTTGCCCCAAAAACTGATGGAACTAATGTACCTGAACTTTCAGAACCAGAAGCTATAATATTATTAACAGATTTAATTACACTATGGGAAATTTATAATACTTTACTACCTGACACAACATTCCAACTTTCTTACTTTAGAGCCTATACGAAAATTCCAGACATCTTAAAAAGTTGAGCAGAACAAGCAATTTGCAAAAAAGACAAATGAGAGATTTTAGATTTTGCCCAACAAATTTTAAGACCTCGATACCAAGATAACCA
>JAGOPI010000030.1 GCA_017992075.1 Candidatus Babeliales bacterium | reverse complement strand
TAATTGTTCCATTCGTTGTACTAATTCCAATATTTCCTGATGATGACGTTACATTCAACGCACCGCTACCACTTTGAATTGTTGTTGGTGATGTTGTATTCGTTGATCCAACTGTCACCGTTTTTACGCCAGCTCCTGTTCCAATGTTGATCGTATTATTTGTTGCATCTGTTGAAACACCAACAGTTCCTGTTCCTGAATTAATTGTTAACGCACCATTTGTTGATGTTACATTCAACGCTCCACTGCCACTTTGCACCGTTGTCGTTGATGTAGAATTTGTTGAACCCAACGTTGTTGTTTTTACGCCAGCGCCTGTACCAACATTAATCGTACTTGCTGTTGCATCTGTCGCAAGACTCACCGTTCCACCATTCGCTGTAATTCCTGCAAACGTTAATGTTTCAGTTGTTCCTGAACCTCCAAATGAAAGTCCTGTTGTTCCACCTGTAAAATTAATATTTGATCCACTTAATGCTCCACCAGTATCACCGGTAATTGTTTGTATTCCACTGCTTGCTCCTGCTTGAAAACTTGGTGCAACTCCAACTCCATTTGCTGTCAGCACGTATCCTGAAGTTCCAGTTATTGTTGAAATTACACCTGATGAACTCGTGACCAATGCTCCTTCTGCAAACGCTGGAATTTTTATGCCACCACTTCCTGATTGTAAGTTTGTTGTTGACGTTGTATTTGTAGAACCTAACGTTACTGTTTTTGCGCCGGCACCTGTTCCAATGTTAACCGTTGTCGCTGCAGCATCTGTTGAAACACCAACAGTTCCTGTGCCTGAATTAATTGTTAACGCACCATTTGTTGATGTTACATTCAATGCACCGCTACCACTTTGAACGGTTGTTGGTGATGTTGTGTTCGTTGATCCAACTGTCACCGTTTTTACTCCAGCTCCTGTTCCTAAATTTACTGTCGTTGCTGCAGCATCTGTTGAAACACCAACAGTTCCTGTGCCTGAATTTGCAGTAATTGTTCCATTCGTTGTACTAATTCCAATATTTCCTGATAATGACGTTACATTCAACGCACCGCTACCACTTTGAATTGTTGTTGGTGATGTTGTATTCGTTGATCCAACTGTCACCGTTTTTACGCCAGCGCCTGTTCCAATGTTGACCGTATTATTTGTTGCATCTGTTGAAACACCAACCGTTCCTGTTCCTGAATCAATTGTTAACGCACCATTTGTTGACGTTACATTCAACGCTCCACTGCCACTTTGCACCGTTGTCGTTGATGTAGAATTTGTTGAACCCAACGTTGTTGTTTTTACGCCAGCGCCTGTTCCAACATTAATCGTACTTGCTGTTGCATCTGTTGCAAGACTCACCGTTCCACCATTCGCTGTAATTCCTGCAAATGTTAATGTCTCTGTTGTTCCTGAACCACCAAATGAAAGTCCAGTTGTTCCACCTGTAAAATTAATATTTGATCCGCTTAATGCTCCACCAGTATCACCAGTAATTGTTTGTATTCCACTAGTTGCTCCTGCTTGAAAACTTGGTGCAACTCCAACTCCATTTGCTGTCAGCACATATCCTGAAGTTCCAGTTACTGTAGAAATTACGCCTGATGAACTCGTGACCAATGCTCCTTCTGCAAACGCTGGAATTTTTATGCCACCACTTCCTGATTGTAAATTTGTTGTTGATGTTGTATTTGTCGAACCTAATGTTACTATTTTTGCACCAGCTCCTGTTCCAATGTTAACTGTTGTTGCTGCAGCGTCTGTTGAAACACCAACCGTTCCTGTTCCTGAATTTGCAGTAATTGTTCCATTCGTTGTATTAATTCCAATATTTCCTGATGATGACGTTACATTCAATGCTCCACTACCACTTTGAACCGTTGTCGTTGATGTAGAATTTGTTGATCCTAATGTTGTTGTTTTTGCACCAGCTCCTGTACCAACATTAACTGTTGTTGCTCCAGCATCTGTCGCAAGACTCACCGTTCCACCATTCGCTGTAATTCCTGCAAATGTTAATGTCTCTGTTGAACCAGCACCACCAAATGAAAGTCCAGTTGTTCCACCTGTAAAAGTTAAAGCTCCAGCAAGCGCTGGGCCTGTATCTCCCGTAATAGAAGTAACACCTGCTGCAGCCCCCGGTGCTTGAAAACTTGGCACAGCAGCTGCACCATTAGAAGTCAAAACCCATCCTACATTTGCAAGTCCTGTTGAAGCAACTTGAAGTGGACCTGTCGCAGTTGTTCCAGAAATTACGGGAGCATATGGAGTGGTCATTGTAGTTAAACCTGTTCCACCTTGAATCACCGGAATCGGAATCGTTATAGTTCCACCACCACCACCACTAATTTTAATCGGCGTATAAGGTGATTCTTCAGGAATAGCTGACAATGGTGAACTTTTTCTTTTAATTAAATTTATATTTTTTTCAAAATCTTCAGATTCAAAATTAATATCATTATGCTCTGCATCATTTTTTGCATGTATGAATGTTAATGAAAAAAACAACTCGAGAATTAAAATAAATTTTTGTAATTTTTGAATTAATTCATTCATGCTTTTCTCTACTCTATTTACTCACTTTATCAAAAACACAAAGACCATTGAAAGCCCAAACTCCAAAACTTTAAATACTTATTTGCATCATTACTCAATTCAACACCACCCACCAACGAAAGCGAAGGAGCATAACAATGATCTGCCCATGTATAACCAAACTGACTAAATAATTTTCCGGAAAAAACTTTTGAAGCTTGAGCTCCTGCAATATCCAATGCATCACTTAATTTTGCAGGAATTCGATTTTCTGATAAACGTGCATCTTTAATTCCTTCAGGTAATTCTGCTGTGCTAGGAGCAGTTACTGTTGGAACAGAACCAACAAGCCTTGCAGCATCTTTTGATTTACCAATAGTTGCAAAAGGTTCACAATAATAGGTAAAAACTTGATTAAATTGCCCATCAATATCATAACTACTCAATTGTCTGCCAAGCACAGCATAATTGTTTAAATTCGGCAGTCGCAAATCTACAGCAACGCTAAAATCAATATTTAATTTTTCTTCAGATCTTGCCCAAAATTCTGCACCAATAGCAAAATTCCAATTATGGTAATTTGCATCAATCATCAAGGCTAATGATCCTTCAATCAGAATTTTAGAATAAACCGGAATTGTTGTAATATTAATTGCAGGTTCAATAATGTAAGGAACTAATTCATTTGTAGGCTCAGCCGAATAATTTTGAATTAAAATATATTTTGAACCTGGACCATTATTTTTTAAATCAAACGATCTAAAATTAGGAGTTCTTCCTGGCATTAAATGTAAAATTTCACCTTGCCACCAAAAATCCACATATTTTGTAACATCATCATTAAGCCAAAGATTATAAAATCCAACAAATTCTGCTCCAGCACCCCATACACCACCTCTTCCAAAAATTGGTTCCAACATATAATCACCATTTGGAACATTTCCTGTTGGACAAGTTACTTTTCCAGCTATTCCAAAATTTCCATTTTTATGAATTACAAAATTATAACCAAGCGATAATGATATATCTGCAATATTAATAACTGTTTGTCTTGTTGTTGCAATGCGACCCTTCCGAACACGAATTGGATGTGAACGATTTCCAGCTAATTTGTCATTGGCATAAAAATCTCCTCCACAAAAAGCATCTGATATCGTTGCAGATCTTCTAAATAATGGTGGATATGCTGGAAATTGATATGTAATCAGAGAAGATGCAGGATCTAACGTTGTTTGTGTAAAACTAGTTAATCCATCCTGTACAATTGGTTCAATTTCTTTTAAATTCGGATGTATAATCATAGCACCCAATGGTAAATGAATTTTAAAAAACAAACCTGATTCTTCACGTTTATGAACGTAATAAATCAACATATCAGTACCAACTTGTTGCACCAATGGATTTAATTGAATTTTACCTGCAATTCCATCTGCATTAACAATAACATTACCAAGTCCAAGTTGATATGCATCCAAATCCGCAGCACCGTTATTATTTCCAACCGTCATCACATTAGTTCCTGACCAAAATGGCAACGATCCTAAATTTTTACAAGCACTGTAAGTTTTATAACGAGTACAAATATCTTTTGATTGTGATCCAAAATTTTGTAAATATTCAGAAAAAAAAGATATCAAGCAAGCTTGATCTTTTTCATTATTTTCCGAGTGAAATAAAAATTTTTCCTGAACTAAATCATGCATAGAATATGATGAAAACGCACGCGGCAACCATAAATTTTTACTAATTGTAAAATTTTTAGCACAAATTTGCGAAAAACTAAAAAAACTTGCATTGATAATCATAATGCATTGCAAAATTATTTTAATTTTTAAGCAATGATACTTCAAAATTAATTCCTTTTTTAAATTAATTTATCAAGCAAAAAATATGGCTACTTTAATAACATGCAGAGAACATAATGAAAATATACAAAAATGTATACCCCTTACACAAAATTTATCGACATTTTTTATTAACAAATTTTATATTTAAAAAATTCTATTATTTTACAGTTCTAAATCACGTTCCAAGATTTCTTTTTTCATAACAACTTTCAAACTTGGTCCTGCAATAGTAATTCCAGCTTTTGCTAATTTTGCAACAAGCGCAAAACGAATATTACTTGCAATATCCCACTGTCGAAGTGTATTTCCAGAGCTTAAAAAACCACGAACCATAAAAACATAACCCTTATCTTGAAAATCTTGCAGTCGTACAAATGGCTGTGGCACCTTGAGGACATCATGATCTTCTTCAAGAACTTTAAAACAAATTTCACGAACAAGTTGAATATCAGTTCCAAAAGGAACACAAAATACAATATCATCAAAGCCAATATAATTTCGAGCATAATTCCAATTGTATAAAGAAGTTTTAAGCACTGTTGAATTTGGAACAACAATGTTGACTGAATTTTTTCGACGTAAAATTACTGCTCGAGGACTAATTTTTCGAACAACTCCCATAACTTCATCATCAATTTTCACATAGTCACCAAGTTTTAATGGCCGTTGCACCAAAATAAAAAAATATGCCACAAAATCAGTAAATAAATCTTTAAATGACCAACCAAATGTTGCAAGACCAACAAAAGAAACATACGTTACGACAAAACCTAATTTTGATTGAATACAGGCAATCATAATCGCTACAATAATAATTACATATCGTGAAATAATGGTTACCGTATTTTGAATTCCAGGATCAACATACTGAATATCAAACACACGTTGCAGTACAAATTTTTTAAATAAATACGCAAGTAAAACACCAACACAGGTCATAATAATAATGTACATTAAATTAAGCAGACGAAATGATTCCAACGTTGCTTTACCAAAACTATTATTTGTTTCAAATTTTACTAATTCATACATTGCAATTTTTTTCAGCGTGCCATAAGTAAATCCATAACCCCAAACATATGCACCCATGACCACAGCAATAATTGAAAAAATTAACATTAAACAAATTACATACATGGCATACCATGTTTTTGCATATTCAAAACGTTCTGTTGTTCCAGCAACATGATCATTTTGAACAAAGAAAAATACGGTCGTATATTGTTTAATAAGAGTATGAATAAGAAATAAACCAATAAGTACACAAATCGTTAAAAACAAATTCCAAAACATGTGCCACATCAAAGTTCCATAACCACCTAAATATGGATCACTAAGCACCAGCAAACTAAAAACACCTAATAAAAATAGGTAATAATAGCGATCAAACACAAAAGCAAATCTTTGACCAAACGATGTTTTCTTAGGAAGCAATTGCAACAATTCTTCTTTATCTAAAGAAAAAATAATAGAAATAAAAATCACAACATGATAAATCCTGAGTAAAATATTTGGTAATTCTGTTTGTTGATGAAGCATCACAACAATAAGCATTTTACGAAGAATTAAAATAACAATAGTTGAAATCGAAAAAAATGAAAAAATAAAAGAAAATCGCTCAATTAACCGCTTACTTAAAAGTTCATAATCAAATTTGCGATTAATCAAAATCAAATGAGCTAAAATTCTTCGCGATGCATAGATCCAAAAAACAATAGAATATAAGTAAAATAAAATGAGTAAAGCGACTGGAACTTCAAATAAAAATTCATACGCTAAACATAATGACCAACAATACAAAGGTTTTAAAACTTCGATCAAAAAACCTACAGCCACTGCTAAAAATTGTCGATATTTATACAATGGATCAAAAGTATCATGACTCATTGAAAATAAATTTTTATATAACGTTGGCAATGATGCTTGAAGCAAGAGATATACGAAAAAAATTAAAAATAAAATAAAAAATAATCCTATCAAACCACCAAGGCCAAGGCTTGATAAACTATAAGCAATTTTATGAACAGTAATTTTTGAAAAGTAAGTGATAACAATACCACACAAAACCTTTAAAAGGGGTAAAAAATTAGGAATAATGTTTTTAATTCCTTCCCAGGTGACAGCACTCATAGAACGATGCCAAACTCCAATTACATTAAATTCATGTAAAATAGTTGAAACACACTCTAAAGACTCTTCTTGAATTTTGATAACCTGTGCATACATTTCACCGTTATGCAGCATAATTTCATGTTGCTCTTCCAACTGCTTTACCAATTGTTCAAGAAAAATTAATGTATCAGCCCATTTTTTGTGCGTTGAACCTGAACCTGATGGGTTTAATTCTTTTGCTTTTTCTTTTTGAATTTTAACATGTGCCAAAATGCGCTGTAAATCTTTAACGCTATGTTCTGAAGCAACAATTTCATCTTGATAATTTTTTATTTCATTACTTAACGTATGATGTAATTGCTGATAAGAAACTCGTTCTTTTTCAAACGTCTCTGAATCTTTAATATGCCCTTGTGATATTTCATGCAATAATTTAACCGTATCACTCGTAATTTTTGAGAGTAAAGCTTTAGCGTCTTGAACTAAAATATCAACTTTAATTTTAAATAACATTCGGTCAAAAGTAACAACTGTTGCATAAGCTTGTGCTAAATTATACACGGCAAAATTTTCAGAAATTGCATGTGGTTGATACTCTGCGTCTTCTACCTGTTTTAAACTTTGCATTTTAATTTTAAAACGTAATCGCAAGCGATCTAATTCTTCCTGTGCTTGTAATTTTTTTGTTGCAACTTCATGACGTAATTTAACTAAATCAGCCTTAACCGATTCATATATTTTTTGTTGTTCTTGATTTTTTTGTTGATACAAACGAACATCAGCAATATCAATATATAATCGATGACGTACGACATCTGCCTGTTCAGCTAATACATTAACTCGTTCCTGCGCAACAGATTCTTTTGAATTTAAAAATTCAAATTGTTTTTGATAAAAACTAAGTTGCAAAAAAATGAATTCTTTTTCTTTTAAAATCAACTCTTTTTCTAAATCAAGAAACACGATATCTTCTTTATGTATATCATGCTGTTTTTTCTTTTCTTCAATTGTTTGTTGAATATGACTAAGCTCTTTATCCTTGTTTGACATGACATGTTCTTCTTTTGAAATTAAAAAAGAAAGTTCTTCTTTTTGTTCAACAAGTTGATGGACCTGTTCTTGCTGCAAAAAATATTTCGTTGTCATATTTTGAAAATCAAGAAATGTACACAAAGATTTTTCTTCTAAAATATTTAATTGATGCATTGACTGAGAAAAATATTTTTCCCAAAAATCGATATGAGAAGCTAAAAGTTCTAATGTTTTTTCTTTTATCTCTTTAATTTCTATCAAAACTTGAGATAATTTTTGCAACAATTGAATCTTTTTTTGACTAATAAATGCATTTTGTGAAGTGATAGATTCTTGCAATTCACACAATTGCTTAGAAATATCTTGAACCTTGTCTTGCGATAATTCTGCAAAATTTTTCCATTGTTGACTAAGAAGTGTCAACTCTTTATGTAAATTTTCAACATTTTTATGGCGAGTCGTTGCATCAAGACCTAAAAGTATACGAACTTTTGGTGTTGCAATTTCATCTTTTAAAACACTGCCCAATTCAACAGTTTGTACTGTCTGATACATCAACAGCAGGCATAATGCTTTTTTGAAAACCTGCATCTTTTTTCCTTGAACTTATAAATTTATGATAGTAAGTAATAATCTTGTTTAAACTAACGAATAATCAAGATTGCAGCAACTGATATTTCTATAAAAATATTTGTTTTTATAAGCACTATTTTATCAAATTAAAAGCTTTAACTCATAAATTCACCTTATGAATTATCAAAAATTGGCTCTAATAGCATGAAACAAGAAAAAAAGAACCCCCACAACTCTTGCTTTTTAAACATTTTTTTAACTATTCTATGTATAAGGGTTGGAGGAAGTCCATGTTAGATCGCAAAAAATCATCAGTATTTCTACTTTATGCAACTGTTTTCTTTGGTTGTTGCTATGTAGCTTTTGCTGATTGTGAGCGTCCAACAAGTACCGCTTCAAGCTGCAGCCCAACATCAAAATCATTATGGATGAGTCTTTCAGATCAATTTAAATCAACAGTTAACTGGTCAAAAAATCAACAAAAAACAACCATATCGTCTACAAATGATGATTATTTCAAAAATACAATTTTTATAAAAAAAGAACCTATAGAAATACCATCTGAAGCAGAAATTAAGGCTCAAGAAAAAGCTAATGCCATTATTCGAGCAGCCCAAAGATCAAAATTAAAATTACAGGCTCAAGCACAAGCCAAAGCCAAAGCTCAAGCTGATGCCCAAGCAAGAACAAAAGCTGCACAAAAAGCCAAAGATGACGCAAAAGCTAAAGCACAAAAAAATGCTCAAGCAAAGGCTGATGCTAAAAAAGAAACTCAACTTAAGCGCCAGTTAGCAAATGATGCGCGCGCTCAAGAAGCACAATGCGCCAAAGAACGTGCCAAAATTAAAGCTTTAGAATTAAAACAAACTGCTCAAAAAGCCAAAGATGATGCGAAAATCAAAACCCTAGAACTAGAAAAAATCAAGACTCAAACGAAAGCAAAAGCGCAAGCTGATGCTCAAGCAAAAGTTCAAGCACAAAAAATTGCTCAAGATACTGCCAAAGAACAAGCCAAAGCAAAAGCGCTCGCCCTTGAACAAACCAAAATTCAAGCTCAAGAACAAACGAAGCTTCGCAAACTTGAACTAGAAAAAATCAAAACACAAACGAAAGCGAAAGCTCAAGCTGACGCTCAAGCAAAAGTGCAAGCTGCACAAAAAGCCAAAGATGACGCAAAAGCTAAAACACAAGCAAATGCTCAAGCAAAGGCTGATGCTAAAAAAGAAACTCAACTTAAGCGCCAGTTAGCAAATGATGCACGTGCTCAAGAAGCACAACGCGCCAAAGAACGTGCCAAAATTAAAGCTTTAGAATTAAAACAAGCTGCTCAAAAAGCCAAAGATGATGCTAAAATTAAATCTTTAGAACTAGAAAAAATCAAAGCGCAAACGAAAGCAAAAGCGCAAGCTGATGCTCAAGCAAAAGTTCAAGCACAAAAAATTGCTCAAGATACTGCCAAAGAACAAGCCAGAGCAAAAGCGCTCGCCCTTGAACAAACCAAAATTCAAGCTCAAGAACAAACAAAGCTTCGCAAACTTGAACTAGAAAAAATCAAAACACAAACGAAAGCGAAAGCTCAAGCTGACGCTCAAGCAAAAGTGCAAGCTGCACAAAAAGCCAAAGATGACGCAAAAGCTAAAACACAAGCAA